>JALYQY010000062.1 GCA_030855585.1 bacterium
CAATCGCTGGCAAAAGCCTAAGCCCCGCCAAGATATACATGAGTGCTGGGGTATTCTTAATAGGGACAGGTATAGCTTTTGCTATATTGATTTCTGGCATTCGTAGCAGCATGATTTCTATTGGACGAAACCCTTTGTCCAAAAAAAGTATTTTGCGCGGCCTACTACAAGTAATAATTACCAGCTTAATAATTTTAATTATCAGTGTAAGTGCGGTATATTTACTACTAAAGGCATAAGCAATAATATGGTGGGGAAAAACTAACAGTATGAATGCGTGGGCGCTAGGACTAGTAATAGGAGCACTATCAGCTACCGCTTTGGCGTTTGTTTGGGTAGCATTGAAGCTTGGCGGCTCACCGCCTACTTCTAATAAAAAGTCCGGCAAAGGTAATGCCAAAGATCAGCTACTCGATAGCGCCAACGATGAAGTTGAACATATTTTTAATGACGAATTCCGCGAAGAGTTGCGTAACCGCGGGCGATTGCATTTTGAAAAAATAATTGGCGAAAACGCCGAATTTTTACAACAAGATTTACGACTTACCACATCTCAAATTAACGATTACATGAAGCAAGAGATTACCAGTACGCTAACTGCTGAATTTGCTAAGTATGAACAAGCTGTAGAGGAAGCCAAAAAATTAGCGCTTGATTCGATCCAAAAAACCGAATCAGCCCTAGAAGAAGAGCGCCAAGTACTTCGTAACAAACTGGAAGAAGAAGTTAACGCCGAACGTGACCGTATCATTAACCGGTTTGAAACAAATATGGCAGATATTGTGAATCATTACGTTTTAGACGCTTTGGGCAGTGAAATTGATCTGACTAATCAACTAGGCTACATATTAGGTGAGCTTCAGGCCAATAAAGAAACCATTGTAGAGGATATTCGCAATGGAGCGTGATGAGCAGCATGAATCCCCAAAACTATCCATACGTCAGGCCGAATCCACCGGTATAGAAATGCGTATTCGTCACGAAGTGGCATCGGCCTCTCACAGTGCTTTGAATGAGATAAAAACTGCACCCGTTAAAGCCGCCCAAGTTGTGAAATCAGTCATAAAAGATGCCGTCAGTTCATCATCCGACCAAAAACTACCAGACAACAAAGTTGACTCAGCTAAGCCTGCTATCGAAGTACCGGAATCTGTTTTGTCAGATCTAAAGTTGTCTATGTCTGTAGTGTCTAGGAGCGATATTGGTAAATGCTTGCGTGAACTTGAGCATATTGATGATATTTTTCATCAAGCCAAACTGAGAGGCAAAGAGCCAGAGGATGCGCCAACAGTTGGCCGGGTTTTAGAAAGTCTTGCCGAATTTAATAATCTCAACATCAACAAGCCTAACGATCGAGCAATATTGATAAAATTTTTGGAACGCCAAAAGGTAAAAGCCCCAGTCATCCATATTAGTTTTCCAGTAGAAGCAAACGGAGAGGTAATAGGCAAAATTTTGGAATGGTTTAGAAATGAAGTACACCCAAATGTTGTCATGTACGTTGGTTTGCAACCGGAATTGGCGGCAGGATGCACGCTTAGAACCAACAGCAAACACTACGATTTTAGCTTCCGCAAGCGATTTGAAAAAAGTAAGCAAAAATTAGTTGCAGCTTTGCAGGAGACTGAATGAATCTTGTAGGAATTTATACGACTATTGGAAGATCAGCGACGATTAAATCTCGGCAGATTGTTTTGAGCGTTAACTCAGTGATAATGGAAAGTGGATTTTAAACGGATGAGCGCAGCTACCTCTAGTGCAAATCCGCAATTTACTAAGTTTGTCGAACAAGGCAATCCAGTTGGCGAAGTAGTCGGAGTTAATCAGTTTATCGTCCATGTTAAGGGCCTTAATCCCGCTAACGCCCATGCAATGGTTATTTTCGAAGACGGCAGTAAGGGATTTATTAATCACATTTATGATGATCATGTTTTGGTATTGCACCAAGGAACCGAAAAACTGCGCGTCGGCACTATAGCTGTAATAGAATCAGACAAATTAGTTACCCGGGTAGGCAAAAGCTTGATTGGTCGAGTTGTTAATGCCATGGGCGAGCCGTTGGACGGCAAAGGCCCAATTCCTACTGAGGATGTTTGGCCTATTTTTAATCCGGCTCCACCTATTTTTGAGCGTGAACTTTTGGATTTGCAATTAGAAACAGGTGTTATCGCCGTCGACGGTTTGTTTCCGATTGTTCGTGGTCAGCGTTTGGCAATTTTGGGAGACAATAAATCCGGCAAAACAACTTTGGCTACTCAGATTACTCTTAATCAAAAAAACACCGATATAGTCACTGTTTACGTATTAATTGGCAAACGACGTAGTGACATAGATGAGCTTTTGACCCGACTTAACGAAACTGATTCGTTGAAAAATACAATAGTAGTTGTGTCCACTCTGTTTGAATCGCTAATTATGACTTATTTGGCGCCGTATATTGGCTGCGCTATGGCCGAATATTTGTGGCAAGCTTGCGATCAAGAAACCATGGTAATTTACGATGATTTAACTTCCCATGCCCAAGCTTACCGTGAAGTTGCATTGCTAAGTAATGTTAGTCCGGGCCGTGATTCATATCCAGGCGATATGTTTTATGCCCACTCTAGCCTTTTAGAGCGTGCTGGCAAGCTTAAGCGTAACAATAAGACACTCACATGTCTGCCGATTGTGTTGACGCCCAACAACGACATTACAGCCTATCTGCCGACCAACATTATGTCTATCACTGATGGACAATGGATTATGGACATGGAAGTGTTCTTGGCCGGACATCGACCGGCCTTGTCTACGGGTCTAAGTGTGACCCGCGTCGGTGGTGTTGGTCAAAACAAGCGTCAAAAAAGCCATACTGTCGGAACATTAAAAGCTCTGGCAACTTATCGACAAGCCGAAGAATATGCTCACTTCGGTTCCGAACTTGCATTGTCTGCCCACAAGGATCTGGCCAGGGGCAAGACCATCTACGAAGTTTTTAGCCAGCCGCCTACCCAAACATGGAACTTTATGGAACAGCAATTGATGCTGGATATTACACTCAATACTGATGATACGGCGCTACTAGATGTAAAGAAAATGAAAGAACACGTTCGTGAAATTGCCTCGCAGATAAAGGAAGATTCGCAGTTTGATGGTGCAAAAGAGCAGCTAATAAAATTGAGCGCAGTTTCTGATAAACCCGCTGCTGCACCTGCCGGCCCTCAAGAATTATCTAAGCCGCCAGAAGTTCCGCCTAATGCTCCTACGCCCCCAGCCCCAGAGCCACCCGCAAGTTCATCTTCAACTAAAGTTGCTCCTTATGAACCACCGGCACGGCCACCATCGCCGCAAACAACTATTGAACCCACTGTTCCAGCTGCTCCTCAGGAGTTGCCAGAGCCACAACCTGCTGTAAATCCAGTACCTACAACAACTGCTACTGAAGAACCAGTATCGTCCAGCCAGTTTAGCCAGCCACAGGGCGGGGTCTATATTCAACCTATCCATGTAGATAAACACGGTAATGTTACCAAAGTCGAGCCAAAGGATAATAAATAATGCGCCGACCCCAAGAAATCCAAAAAGACGTCAACACTATGGCTACCATGGTCAATCTTACAAGCGTCTTTGAATCGTTGGCAAGCATGCGTATTTCTCAGATTAAAGGTAAAGTAAAACAATCTGAAATGTTTTTTGGTGAGTTATGGAACATTTATAGTCAGATCAGAGTAGATACTTCAATAGGCTTTGGTCGTTCCAAGAAGAAAAAACCGTTAAAAAAAGAGCTTCGATTGTTAATAACAGCCGAAGGTGGTTTTAGCGGCGATATCGATCAACGCCTCATTCGGCTAGCATTAGAAGGCTATGATAAAAACGAGCACGACATAATAATAATCGGCCATCATGGTGCTGTGCAGTTGGCTCAACAAGGCATAGATTTTAAAAAATATTTTAAACTACCAAAATCCGACGATAATATTCACGTTGAGCCTATTATCAAAGAAGCCGAGCAATATGAAAATATTTTGATTTATTACCAGAGCTATAAATCTTTATCGGTTCAAAATGTAAAGAAGATGAACGTTAGCAAAGCTTTACAAGAACACGGCGAAGCTTCCCTGGAGCAAATAGTTAATGGCGACGTAATAACAGAGGAAACTTATATTTTTGAACCATCAGTCTACGAAGTTATTGAGCGTCTAGAAAGATTTATGACCACTATTATAATTGCCCAAGTAATCATGGAATCCAAGCTTGCTCAGTATGCTAGCCGTTTTAAAGCGATGACAGCTGCTCATGAGCGGGCCGACGAATCATTGGCGGAATTCAAGATGATGTTCAATCGTTCTAAGCGATCTATCAAGGACACAAGACTAAAAGAAATAGTTATTGGTATGCGTAAAGTCAAAGCTGGTAGAGAAGCCAAGGCAAAGGCGGCAACATCATGATATCTGACACCAAGGGCCACATTACCCAAATTCTTGATCTCGTTATATATGTTGAGTTTGACGATGAATTCCCAATGGTCGGCGAAATATTAATAGTTGAAGCTACCGAAAAGAAAGCTCCATTGCTGGTGGATAACATCAAAGAAGACGGTACCTGTATTTGTTTGAACATCATGTCTGATCGTTCGATAAAAAAAGGCATGGAAGCCGCTCGAACCGGCAAGGGTATAGAAGTACCGACTGGCGATAAAATCATCGGTCGAGTTCTGGATTTTATGGGCAATCCTCTAGATGGTGGCGAGCCAATAGACGCAGACGCCCCGCGCAAAGATATTTTTCGGGTAGAAAACCGCAGCACTAAGTTTGAAGCGATGAAACCAGAAATCTTAGAGACTGGTATTAAAGTGCTAGATTTCTTCACGCCATTTGTTAAGGGCCGTAAAATCGGTGTAATCGGTGGCGCTGGAGTCGGTAAAACTGTGCTTACGACTGAAATTATTCATAATGTGGCCAAAAGCAGCGGCGTGTTGTCGTTCTTTGCCGGTGTTGGTGAGCGTATCCGTGAAGGTCACGAACTTTATGAAACCCTCAAAGATTCCGAATTGCTTGAATCTACCGGAATGTTTTTTGGGCAGATGAATGAAAACCCGGTCCAACGTTCCTTGATTGCTATTTCTGCTACTTCTGCGCTGGAATATTTCCGTGACGAAATGAAAAAAGACGTCTTGTTCTTTGCCGACAATATGTACCGCTACGTCCAGGCTAAGAATGAGCTTAGTACCATTATGGAGCAGATCCCGGCCGAAGGTGGTTATGAAGCTACCATATATTCTGACATCAAAGTTTTGCAAGACCGCCTAAGCTCAAATGAAAACGGCTCTATCACTGCCGTACAGACTATTTACGTGCCGGCAGATGACTTATCCGACCCTGCAGTTCAAATGATTCAGCACGAGCTGGACAGTACGCTTGTATTGTCTCGTAAAGTTGCCGAACAAGGTATACGACCGGCCGTTGATTTAACCAAAACCAGCTCAAGTTTATTAACACCAGAAGTTGTCGGCCAGCGTCATTATGATCTGAGCGTTCAGGTGCAAAGTTTGTTGCAAAAGTACGAATCACTCAAAGGTATTATTGCCATCATTGGCGAAAACGAACTTAGTCCAGAAGACCGTGAAGATTTCCACAAAGCCAAAGATTTGATAATGTACTTTACCCAAAATATGTTTGTGACCGAAAAAATGCTTGGTGTCCCCGGTGAATACGTTAAACGCGACGATATGCTTAATGGTGTGGAAGCAATTGTAACTGGTCAGGCCAAAACAGAGTCGGCATGATAGGGCGCAAAAAAAAGAAGATTACTTCTAGTAGCGAAGAGCTAGTCGATGAAAAGGGCAGACCAATTATGCGTCTTAAGGTCTATTCTCCGTTCAAAAGCTATTTTGATGCCATGGCTTACAGTATCAGCGCTTCAAACCATACCGGACCTTTTGATATATTACCGCGACATCATAATTTCATGACGCTTATTAAAGCCGGCGAGCTCAAAATTACTGCTCCTAACGGTGACCAAGTGATACCCATCAATCAAGGTTTGATGCATGTCAAGGCCGATGAGATAGTTGTCTTTTTGGACATATAAATTACTATCTCAAGTTAAATAATTAGCACATCTACTTCTTGTAACCAAGAAGCAAGTTGTTCCTTTTCTGTATCGACAGAAAAGGAACCAAAAGAGCTCGGGCCCACTCTGAACATGATTGAAAATGAAAAGCCATTCGCCGCGCAGCAATAACGACCCATAAAGGGATCGCCCTCAATTCCCAAAATAATTTGGTAGGGAATTAAGGGTTGCTTTGCTGCTGGATTCGTCGTCTGGCCTTTCATTTTCATCGGTTCCGAGCGGAATGCCCGTATTAAGCAGAAGCCACAGACCCTGTCAGTGGCTAATTTTTGAAAGATAATATATTAGTTAATAACGATGTAATTAAATCGGCAGGCCACGCCTGTAGACGGCGCTGTGGCGGTAGCAATAGAAAATTGAGTGGCGCTTATATTAGTTACGTAATATCTTAATGAAGCACAAGTTGGTCCGTTTGGAGTTAGTACTGGATGGGGGTTTTCGCTGGCAAAGGCGCCCGAAAAGGTGATTGTGGCTAGTATTCCAGTACCAGTACCGCCGCCAGTATTAATTGTGACAGTGCCAGCCGTATCAGTGCCAGAAACAGAAGCTGTAGCTCCGCCACCACCCGCTCCGCCGGCCGAAATACCCGGTTTATTACCAGTAATATTTATTCGTCCGATTTCGATTTCGCCGATGTTTATGCCGGTAGCAGATATTGTGCCATTAACGTTCAAATTTCCGCCTATCGTTGCCTGGCCGCCAATATCTAATTTGCCGCCTCCATTAATATCTCCAGCTACCGATAAGCCTTCACCGATAACTGTAGCTCCGGCGACGTCTAATATGCCACCTACTGATACATCACCTGCAGCCTGCAGATCATTGGTGGAAAGGTCGCCAAATGTACCAGATCCCGCCGCAGTGATACTTGGTATGCTTATTGGACCGCCTACACTTAAGCCGCCGGCAATATCTAATGTGTCGCGCATAACAACTTTGCCGGTAATGATAGCGTTGGATTCTATTGTCAAAATTTGTCTCGGGTCGCCAACTACTGCGTCAGAAGTCTTAAGGTCTTGCAAGGTTTCTTCGGTTAATTCGGTAATTTCTAGTTTGGTTTCCAGCTCACGTTTGTTCATGGTGTAAGTTACTCCAAACACGGCGGCTCCACCAGCTAGCATCAAAATAAACAGCAGGATATATATATTAAACATGCTTTTTAAGCGCATCATTCCGCTAGCTTTGGTAATCGGTTTACTAACTACGTCGTCTTTATTACCCTGGTTGGACTCGTCGGCCATCGCGTCAACAGCCGAAACTTGGCTGCCTTCGCCCTCTAGCGATCCATCAGCCTGAGAAACTTGGCTCATTAATTCTTCGGGCGTTTTATCCGACTTTTGGTCAGCCGCAGCATTGGCCTCAGTGTTTTCAGGTTGTTTTTTATCGTCCATAACTAATTACCACTATGATACTACAAGATGATGTAAATCATAAGCAGCTTGAGGGAATAACTATTATATGGCAAAATGAACCATATGGAATCTCGTGTGTTTCGCGTCGGTTTGGTCATGGCTTTGCTTATGATGTTATTACCTTCATTTGTATCTGCTCAATATGAATCACCAAACTTTGAAATCAATGAAGTAATGATTGGTACCGGTGGTGAGTTAGACGCTTGCGGCACTGCATATTGTGCCGATCAATCTACTGGATCTACAGTCTCCGGTAATACAAGTAGCGGTAATTTTCGGGCCGATGCCGGCTTGTTTACTGAAAGCGACGAACAGCTGGAAGTAACAATCGGTAGCTCAGCAGTGGATTTGGGCGTACTTAACACTTCTGGTACCGCTGCCCAAAGCGTAGCCTTTAGCGTCAAAAATTACTTGAGCAGTGGCTATATAGTTAAAATATACGGCGATACGCCAACTAATTACACCGGTCCCGGCACGCACGCTTTAACAGCACTCAATTCACCGAGTGCTTCTACTATAGGTACGGAGCAGTTTGGTATAAACCTTGTTAACAATACTACTCCAGGTATCGGTACCAATCCGGTGCAAGTTCCAGATAACACATTCTCATACGGTGCAGCAGCAGTCGGATATAACACGACGGACGCTTTTAAATATATTGATGGTGATACCATTGCATTAAGCAACCAGGCCACTGGACAAACCGACTACACTATGTCGATTATTGCTAATGTTGCTACAAGTACTCCTGGCGGGCAATATATTACTACCCTTGTCATTCAGGCCATAGCCACTTTTTAGTTAACTGTGGATAACTAATTGATAAACTATTGCATAGCCATAAGGGGTTTGTTACAGTACTTGTTAGGTATAGCCTAAATAAAAACATAAAAAAAAGGAGAAGATGCATGAGCAATTATGCAATTTCGCTGAAGCGCACAACTTTGCTCCTGGTCACGCTGGCCTTCACGGCGGCGTTGCTGGTTGCTAATTTGAGCATTTTCAGCATCGGGCAAGCAGGTGCTGCCCAATTTTCAGTAAGAAGTGTTAATTTGTCGAGTACACTTGATGGTACAAATACGGGAACAGCAAACTCTGAATTAGGTGGTTCTGACTCCACTCATACATTTGCATTTGATAACGCAACGGCGGGTACAGTTCTATCGATGCGGTTTGAATATTGTCAAGCTGCGATAGGTGCGTGTACAGCTCCTACCAACATTGAGGTAGAAACTGGAACGACGATAACGACCCAAACTCACGAAGGTACGACACTTGCCACTGTCTTTACTGTTAACGGTGCAAGCAGTACCGCAAACAGATTAGATATAACACGTGCTTCGGGTGCCGCTTTCGGCGCAGGTACTGCTGGTAACTTGGTTTTCGCCTTCGATGATATTAGAAACCCAGATACAGAAGCTACTTTCTTTGTAAGAATGACGTCTTACTCTGATGCTGCTTGGACGACAGCTGTTGATACAGGTACGGTCGCAAGCTCTATTACGACAGGTATTGCGATAACTTCTAAAGTTGTGGAAACCCTTGGCTTCTCGACAACTGCAACTGTAGGTGGTGTAGGTGCTGAAGGTACAACATGTGCAGCGGTTACGGGATCTGGTGCAATAGCCCTTGGCGATGCGACAGAAGGTACGCTCAGTATCTCCCAAGCTTACGATGCTTTCTCGGCCTTTCGACTCTATACCAACGCTGCCGGTGGTGTCGTGGTGCAATATAGGGGATCTACTCTTACTAAAGGTGCAGATTCTATTGACGCTATAGGTGGTGTGTTAGCAGCTAGTGACGTTGGCGTAGAACAGTTCGGGCTAGCAATTGATCCTAACGGCGGTATCTTTACGGGAGATACTGGTGGCTTTGGTGCAGCTGGACAGCTGGCTTTAGCGGCTAACTATAGCGACGGTGACGGTACGATTATAGACGGTGGTACGGCTTCATTCGCTTACGTTGCTAGTACACTAACAACAATAGCAACAGCGAGTTCATATGTTGACTGTGATACTGCTGCAGTGCGTTACATAGGTAACATCTCACCACTGACACCAGCTGGTACATATACCACAACGGTTGTTTACTACGCAGTACCAACATACTAATGTTAAAATAAGATAATGATTAACCGGCCTGCAAAGAACATAGTTTCTACAACAGGTCGGTTTCTATTTGGGCTGGTTCTAATTAATTTTTTACTGATTAGCATATACTCAACAGTTGGGGCAATCGATTTTCCTAAACTCCCTAATAGAAGCCTTACTATCGAAGACACAACGCCTGGCGTTAGCAATCGCTATGTACTTAGTTGGCGCTATGCCCAAGCTGCTTCAGTAGGATCTATAAAGTTAGAGATGTGTACATCAGGTGGCTATGATGAAACTTGTGTATCGCCCAATGGAGACATGTCGGCTGCTACGCTGTTTTCTCAAAACGGCGAAACTGGTTTTTCTATCAATTCTCAAAGCACAAACAGCATATTATTAACACGTGGTGCAGACGCAGTAGATACTGTTACCCAGTCAACATATACTTTCGATACAATTAATAACCCATCTGGTTTACAAAAAACTTTTTATATCAGGATATCTACCTACTCATCTTCTGATGGTACGGGTGCTTTTAATCATTTCTCTAGTGTGGTTAACGCAACTACTGAACCGATTGTAATTAATACCGAAGTACCGCCTATTTTATATTTCTGCACAGGGCTGACAATAGACTTATGGTGCGATAATGTCAGCGGAAATATGATTGATTATGGTAATCTATCTGCCGTTACTGGCCATTATGATACATCTCAGTTTGGGGTAGCAACGAATGCTCTTGGAGGATACGTAGTTACTGCAAACGGTAATACCATGACAGCTGGTACGCGTACTATTGATCAGACCATTGTCCCTTCTGCTTTTACTCCAGGTGTAGGACAATTTGGAATGAACCTAAGAGCCAATACATTGCCTGCTGTAGGCCAAGACCCTTACGGACTAGGCATTAGCACTGTTAGCGCAGGTTATAATAATCCGGACGTATTCCAATTTAATGACGGTGACGAAGTTGCCTCATCTGTAACAGGTACATTGTTTGATATTTTTACCGTTACCTATATTGTTAACATCCCACCTAACCAGCCATCTGGGGTCTATAACACAACAATTGCCTATATTTGCACTGCAGCTTTTTGATGTTAAACTAACCATTAACGCTAATGGTTCGTAAACAAAGAGGGAGATTATGAATAAATATATTAGGTCCGTCGGTGTAATAGTAATACTTTTTGCGTTTGTTATTTCGCAGCTGGGGCAGCTGCAAGCTCAATCAAATGCATTGGCAATCTCACCGCGTAAGGATTACACGCTCGAGGCAGGAAAATCTGTAACTGATACCCTCACACTTACAAACCGGGATACTCAGTTACCACTGCAAATTGCCTTAGATGTAATTGACTTTACTTTTGAGAACGAAACAGGCACTCCTCAATTGCTTACTGAATCCAACGAGTCAACAAACTGGTCCTTAAAAGATTTTGTAACGTTACCAGAGCAAGTAACTGTAGATCCAGGACAAACAATTCGGATACCTATTAAAGTTGAAGCTCCCAACGGCATCGGTGCCGGAAGCTACTATAGCGCTATACAGTACTCAGCTGTTAATAGTGCAGATGAAGATAGATTAAACATATCTGCATCAGGCGTAACATTGATGTTTGTAAAAGTACCTGGGCTTGCAAGTGAACAATTGAGTTTCTTGCAATTTGGAACTTTTGTTCCTGATGAGGCGGGAACCGGTGGATCATTCGCAGGCATATTCTTTGGTGAACGGCCAAAAGTAATGGCATATCGCCTCAAAAACGATGGCAATATTGCCGAGCAGCCAAATGCATCAATTGTAGTCAAGAACTCTGGCGGCGAGGTAATTTATACTATTGAAGACGCTAACCCTAAAGATCAGATAGCCTTGCGAGGTCAAACTCGGCGATTTGATGCCTGTATAGTTCCGGAAACAGAAGAGCAGACGACAGATAATGGCGTAGAAATCAACGCAGTGGTATGTGGTGATACCAATTTCAAACCCGGCCGATATACGGCTGAATTGACCGTACTATACGGTGAAAACGGCAATGAAACCCGTGAAATAACAGCCAAGACAACATTTTGGTATCTGCCTTGGTGGTTTATAGGAGTAAGTACAGTTGGGCTCGCTCTGATTGTCGCTGGAGGATTCTATATCTGGCGCCGTGTACAAGGTCTCAAAAGCCGCAAAACTCGTCGTCGCTAAGATGCCTGGATCCTATCTAGTCAAGCACAAGAGGTTTAGGGTATAGTAAGGGCAAGTCATGAAACAGGTTAAACACCTATTGGTAATACTCGGTCTTGTTGTAAGTTTGCCTATGTTTGTAGGAGGTAATATTTTGGCCCAATCAATCCCAGACGCTAACCCCGATGACGAGGGTATAGGTATGGAAGGCCGGATTCAGCAAGCTCCTCCTAGCCAAGCTCCAACTATTTCTTTGCCATCTAATGGCGCGTCATTTGATTCAATCCCTGTTACGGTTACTGGTCTTTGCCAGGATACCTTGCTTGTACGTGTGTTTAGAAACAATGTCTTTAGTGGCGCTGCGATATGTGATGGTGGTAGCTACGAAATGCAGATAGATTTGTTCCCTGGCGTAAACGAACTAATTGCCCGTCAATACGATGATCTTGATCAAGCAAGCCCCGATTCTAATAGACGCACTGTGCGTTTTAATATTGATACGCCGGCAGTTCCAACTGGTCCCAATCAAGTCGCTCAGCGAATCACGCTAACTACCAACTTTGCCCGTCGTGGAGCCGATCCTGGCAAGAATCTTGTATGGCCAATTACTCTCAGCGGCGGCCGTGGTCCATATGCAATAAGTATAGACTGGGGCGATGGAAAAACAGACTTGTTGACAAGAAATGCGGCTGGCACATTTGATATAAATCACATCTATGAACGGCCGGGTATTTATAGGGTTTTGGTTAAGGGCACTGATGCCGATGGTGAATCGGCCTTTTTGCAGTTAGTTGGCGTAGGCAATGGCTCCATCAACACTGCACTAGAAGATTTAAACGATCAGCCAACCGTCATAAAAACCCGAGTCTTATGGCAACCAGCTTTACTATTGTTCCCACTACTACTGACTTCTTTTTGGCTGGGCAAACGCTATCAGCTTAAAAAAGTGCGTTACCGCATCAAGAACAAAATTATGCCAATTGACCGCTAGCTTTAGCACTAGCAAAATATCCAAAAAATTGCTAAAATAATATACTTATGT
Organism: bacterium; assembly: GCA_030855585.1. GTDB lineage: Bacteria > Patescibacteriota > Saccharimonadia > Saccharimonadales > JACDBH01 > JALYQY01. The sequence continues at coordinate 12,826 of JALYQY010000062.1, forward strand.
CAAAAAAGGTTTATGTTGGTTTAAGCGGTGGCGTAGATAGTTCTGTTACAGCTGCGCTGCTTAAAGAGCAAGGTTACTTAGTTACAGGCGTCTACATGAAAAACTGGAGCCAGGATTTGCCTGGTTTTGAGTGCCCATGGAAACAAGATTATACTGATGCCAAGCGAATTGCCGTGCAACTGGGCATACCGTTTAAGATGTATGATTTCGAATCCGAGTATCGCCAACGAGTTGTAGATTACATGATAGAAGGTTACAAAGCCGGTCGCACGCCCAACCCTGATATCATGTGCAATCAAGAAATTAAGTTTAAATTATTTCTAGAAACTGCCCTTGAAGACGGAGCCGACTTAGTGGCCACAGGTCACTACGCGAAAGTACAAGACGGAATGCTTTTAAAAGCCAGAGATGACAATAAAGACCAAACGTATTTTCTTTACCGAGTAAATGAAGATGCGCTTAAAAAAACATTATTTCCTTTAGGCGATCTTACAAAACCCGAGGTGCGTGATCTTGCCAAGAAATTTGATCTTGTCACAGCCACCAAAAAAGAAAGCATGGGAATTTGTTTTGTTGGCAAAGTTGGTATCAAAGAATTTTTATTACACGAGCTTGGATCCCAGGCGCCAGGTGAAATAATTGACCAAAACGAGCAAATACTTGGTCGCCACGACGGTGCAATATTCTATACAATCGGCCAGCGCCACGGCCTTGGCGTTGGAGCCGGTTTGCCG
>JALYQY010000065.1 GCA_030855585.1 bacterium
ACGTCATGCTGCACCGATTGACAAAACTACCCCTGATTGCTACTATACCGAAAGTCTAAAAATATAGATCAATCCACCATTTACCGCGGGGTGGAGCAGCGGCAGCTCGCGTGGCTCATAACCACGAGGTCACAGGTTCGAGTCCTGTCCCCGCAACCAAAACAAGTGCCCGTCTCCATGACGGGCTTTTGTTTTGGTTTATGGTTAGAAGGCTCGAACCGATAGGCGTAAATGTCTGGTAATTTTTCGTCACTCTACTTAAAGTAGGGTTATTTTTTGGTTTGTATAATCCTTACGCCTAAGCTATATTGCTGTTAGTAGTACAAGGACTTTATGAAAATAGCTCTTCTTGATCGTGACGGAACTATTATTGTCGATCCACCTGACTTTCGTGTTAAAACACTCCATGATCTGCATTTTTTTGATGACACAGTGGATTCATTGAAGTATCTCAATAATAATGGATTTGAAATCATATTAATTACCAATCAAGCAGGAGTTGGAGAAGAAATAATTAGCGAAGAGCAATTCACGGCTGTTCACAATGAAATGCTTATACGCCTTAACCAGAAAGGCGTACGTATACTGGATACCTTCATGTGTTCCGCAAAACCAAACAGTGACGACCCCTGGCGTAAACCAAACCCCGGCATGTTAATTGAAGCTGCCAAAAAGCATAAATTTAAACTTGATGAAACATACATGGTAGGCGACAGACTATCTGACGTGGAAGCAGGCGTGAATGCTGGCTGCAAATCTATTCTAGTCGATACGGGTTGGGATATCGTTGAAACAAATAAAGCTGCCTTTATCGCGCCCACACTGATGGATGCGGTTAAATATATTGTAGAGAATTCATAAATAGTATGTTGTCATCAACTTTATATGTAGCGATACTCTTGCTCGGCATATGCACCTATACATCGGCTGTCATCCAGATGCGTCAAGGTGTATATTCGCCAAGTTTCTTTAGTCGGGCTATCTGGCTTCTACTTGGTGTTAATAGTCTCGCTGGAGTAATGCTGGGCGGTGGAAGTTCTTCAGCAAAATTACTTGCAGGTACACTATTTTTTGGCAATGCAGCCGTCTTTATTTCAAGCATAAAACGTGGTTCACGAGTCTTTGGAACAATAGAAATTGTAAGCTTAGTTCTATTCTTTATTAGCTGTGCAGTTTGGGTTCTATTCAGGGAACCCATTGTTAATTTAATTATCAGTTTAGTTGCCCACTTTATAGGGGGTGTTCCAACAATAGTTCGTACGATCAACAAGCCGAGCAGCGAAAAAGCCGTGCACTGGTATTTCTTTTTTGTAGCTAGCGTCCTAACTGTTATAAATAGCCCAGAAAAAAACTTTCATAGCATAATATTTCCTGTGTACTTCATTCTATTTGACGGTTTGATTATATTCCTAGTGAACCGTAAAAGATTTTTTAATAGATATTGATATAAAGGATAACTCGCTAAAGACAAGGTTACAATTCGAATTTACGCACTCCACCAAGTAAGCTTTAGAAGTACTAGGATTATGCCCTGGTGTTCTTCTATAAATAGGGACTGACACAAAGAACTGATCTTTAAGGTTCCAAAGCGGTGATTTTTCGCGTCATACATCGCCCCTGCTTGAAGTTGAATTGTGGTTATGTATAACAATAATTTGACTAGCATTTTAAATAATCGGTATATTTAAGGATAAGTAGTATAGTAGTAACTATTAATAAGGAGAGCCGGACGTTAAATCGTCATAGACCGCTCCATAAAGGCAGCCTGTCTTGTTAAGAATAAGAACTTCAACGTTAAAGTTAAATACCTAATGAAAAAAATATTGTCAAAGGGGACGCAAAATATGAAAATAATATCTTTACGAAATACCTGGCACTACATGATTATCGTATTGGCAGCAGCATTAATGACTTCACTATTATTTGTTAGTAAAACTTCTGCAGCCTGTACATTACCAGCTACCCATTATGGAATAGCAACTATTTCAACTTCAGTTCCTGCGGCTGGCGATTATCGTGTCTGGGTACGTATGATGGCTCCTGATAGCACTAATAACTCTGTTTTACTTGAAATTGATGGAGGCACATGCTACACAGTAGGTAATAGCACCTCAATAGCTGCCAACACATGGACTTGGGTAAGTTATGAAAACAACAATACGTCATCGATCATTAACGCCAATTTAACAGCAGGCAATCATTCCGTAAGAATAATCGGTAATGAAAGAGGAGTTAAGGTAGACAGAGTAATCCTGACTGCTGATGCGTCATGTATCCCGAGCAATACCAAGGATACTGTTGGATCCGTAGGTACAAACTGTGCTACTCCTCCTGATACCACTGCTCCAGTAATTAGTATTACAAGCCCGGCGGATAATTCTACTCATTCAGGTTTGATCAACATTACTGCGGATGCAACTGACGACACAGGCGGTAGCGGTATAGCAAGAGTTGAATTATATGCAGGCACCAGACTCATCAACACTGATACAACTACACCTTATAGTATCTCGGTAGAATCTAGCACGCTTACCGCAGGTTTAAATACGCTGCTAATGAGGGCTTACGATGTTGCAGGTAATACTAGTTCAGACTCAGTAGTAGTAAATGTTCAGACGGGTACCGTCCAGGATACAGTAGCACCGAGCACCCCAACTAGCTTAAGGGCTGACGCAGACGCTCACAATCGGGTCACATTCACCTGGAGTGCCAGTACAGACAATGTAGGAGTTGCAGGATATTATGTATATCGTGATGGCGTGGCGCTTGGCGAAGTAGGGTCTGGAACTACTTATGTAGATAATACTGTTGTCGCCAATACCACTTATTCATATAAAACAATTGCTTTTGATGCCGCTGGTAATAACTCCGGCTTTTCGGAATATGTACCTGTTACTACTCCCGCAGCTCCTGATACCACGCCACCGACCAGGCCCGCCTCTCTCACTGCAAGTTTAGTAGGCACATCACAGGCCAATTTGACCTGGAGCACAAGTTCCGACAATCTTGGGGTAAAAGAGTACGACGTTTATCGAGCTACAGGTACTCAGACTGCAGTAAAAATTACTACCGTTACTACCACCAGCTTTGGTAATACGGGCTTGAGTGCGTCAACTACCTATAAATATCATATTGTTGCTAAGGATGCAGCAGGCAATGGTAGCCCGGCTTCTCCTGAAGCCAGTGTTACTACTCCAGCTCCAACACCGCCATCAAATGTAGGGTCAATATCTGGTAGGGTTACAACTACAAATGGGAATATTATAGCCGGGGCTAACATAAGCCTCGTAATAAATAATGTTACGAATACCTATACCGCTAGCTCAACAGGTGCATATACGATTTATAATGTGCCCCCGGGTACTTATAGTGTCAGGTACTCTGCTACTGGTTATTACAGCAGAACGCATTCCATCAAAGTTTCGTCCGGCCAAAACACAGTAAAAAGCGTAAAGCTCCAAAAAGTATAAGGATTCTATATGGAAGAAAATACTAACCAAGTAATTCCTCAACAGCAACCTGTCTCTCAGCCCAAAAGTAAAGGTAGAGCTAAAAAAGCAACACTACTAATTGGAGCAACTCTGTTAGTTTTAGGAGCGGCAAGTGTTTACGTAATTCGTAACAATAAAAATGATTCAGAATCACTCGTCACCAGTAGTGAGGCCACAGATATAGCAGAAGTTGGTATATCTGAAGAGGGATTTAGTCCTGCAACAATTACTGTCAAAAAAGGTCAAAGTGTAAAATGGACCAATCAAGGCTCGGCCGTTCATCAAGTTGCTTCAGATCCTCATCCAGTGCACGATGCCTTACCTGGACTATTTGCACCAACGCCGCTTGAATCTGAAGATACGTACACCTATACGTTTGAAGAAACCGGTACCTTCACTTATCATGACCATCTTAGCCCCTTTAAACTAAAGGGAAATGTAATAGTTGAATAAAAATATATGAAAGTGAAAGGTCATTACACAATGGATAAAATTCGTAAAATCCCTTCTCATAGGCATTTCAAAAGAGCCTCTATTTTCGCTGGTGTTTTCGCTGCTATCGGTACGGTCTCGATCTTATCTTCCTTTGCCGCTACCCCAACCGCACATTTCGAAGTCGAGCTTGCAGCGTTGGCTAGTGGTGCTCAACAAGTTTCTGACACGACTGCCTCAAGCAACCAAGCTATCCAGTTCGGGGAGGCACCCCCGCACGAGTCAACTGGCTGTACGCCTGGCACGCTAAGCTTACACGGCCCTTGTGTTAATAATAGCCTTATACCAGCTCCTAAGGCAGGTGCTTCCACAGTCAGAATAGATAACGAAGCCCCAATCACGGCTGCAAATGGTGGCGGTGAACCGGCAGCATTCAGACAACGGTGTGACTTTTCCCATATGAATAATGATGACTCGGTATTATTCCCAAATCGGCCTGGTGTCGCCCATCTTCATGCATATTTTGGCAATACAGCCGCCAACAACATTTCCACATCAGCATCACTGCGTAATAGTGGCAATTCTACATGTGCCGGCGGTATCTTTAATCGATCTGCTTACTGGGTACCTGCCATGATCGACACAACTACTGGCCGCCCGATTGCACCAAATGATGATAGAAGCAATTATCATAGTGATTTAGAAATTTATTATAAACTTGGCTATCAAGGGATTGGCTATACGGATGTGCGTCCATTCCCTAACGGTTTACAGATGATTGCAGGCAATACATCTTCTGCTAATTCGCCGACGCCAAATAGCAAAACAAAGTACTGGTGTGAAAACAGAACCGAACCAAGAGTTCACTTAACCGCTCACCTTGATTATATGCCCACTTGTTTAGCTGGACAGATACTGACTATGAGTATTGATTTTCCTCAGTGTTGGGACGGAGTAAATCTTACCAGTACCAACGGCCGTTCACACCTAACATACGGGCAGTGGATGGCAAACGTCGATGCACGTTATACCCATGGCTGCCCGGTCACCCATCCAGTAGGCATACCTAACGTGCACATGTTTATCCGCTACGCTGTACCTTCCGGTGATACGAGCAGATGGAGGCTAGCGAGCGACAATTACACTACTGGACCTGGTGGCTATTCTGGACATGCCGATTACATCTTTGCCTGGGACGAAACTGCTTTTCCGACGGTTAAAGAACGATGTTATGTTGCACAACTTGATTGCCACTACCAGCTTGGTGATGGCCGCGAACCGCGACATCCGAGGTTTTAGCGATGCTACTGAACCAGGAGAGAGCAATGACAACGAACGAAAAGGGCTTTAGTCTAGTTGAAACGCTACTTGTACTAGTTGTGATGACTTAGTTAGGGGGGTAGGCTGGTATGTCTGGACTGAAAGTAGGCTAATAATTAACTTAAATTAAGGTGACACTACAACGTGGTAGAGTAAGTTAACTGATGCTCACCCCTATTTAAACTTGTCCAGCGTTGGATCTCATGTAATATAAGGTTCCAGTTCGAAACTACGTACTTAACCAAGAGAATTTTCACGTAATTTCCTGATTCCAACGAAGTAATTCGTTTGCAAGCAGGTTCCAATTCGATTGCACGTACTCTACTATAAGCATCTTAAACCCTGTTAATGAGAGTAGATTTTATATGTTTTAATATTATAATAGCTAAATGTCAAACATTGGTGTATAGTTATATAAACATATACGTCCTCAACACTAAGAATCAAGCCAGGAGTAGCCTACATGATTTCATTTATATGGCCACTCGGCGAGCCGATGGTTGCCGGTACCGGAGGGTCAGAAACTTATACTGCTGGGCATGTAAAAGAATTGCTCAGACGTGGGATAGCGGTTCAAGTCGTAACCATCGGTCATGGTTTAAAGGATGGTCGAGCCGATTTTCCTGAAGTGCCGTTCAATGCGCTGTCTGGCGTGGAAAAAATAAGTGAACTAAATGGTACGGTAGTTTTTGTAAACAGAGCGTATTTTGTTCCAACTAAACATAGGGCCTACCTCATTTTACATTGTGCAATTCCAAGAGAATCGAGCAGGGATAAGTTTAAATCGTACATTAAGGGTAAGTCGGTTATTGCAACCAGTGTATATAGCGGGCAACAGTGGGCACTATACCTGGATATTCCGTACTCTCAGATCACCATAGTTCTGCCATTTGCGGACCCACTTTATGGTAATATCAAACGTTCCAAACCTTCAAAAAAGACCCGTATTCTATACGCTGGACGATTACATCCGGAAAAGGGAATTTACACTTTGCTGGAGATGATGCACGACCCAGATATGCAGCAAAATTGGTTCTCGACAAGTATTGTTGTTGCCGGACAACATGTGGAGGTTGGCCGTGAGATTGCAAGGATGCTCAAAGATTACCCATTTGCTAAACTTTTGCCGGCTTTAAAAACGGTAAATTCGATGGCCAAATTACTAGCGCATAGCGATATTTTACTCATGCCTTCTGTTTTTCCGGAACCATTCGGCATGTTATCGATTGAGGCTCAACATGCGGGATGTCGAGTTGTAGCGAGCAATGTCGGCGGATTGCCTGAGACTAACTGTGGACTGTTGACACTCGTCGAGCCGCGCAGTCCATTAGCACTTATCGTTGGCATAAAACAAGCAGTAGCTCTGGGCGCAGCCAGTAAGACACAGCGGTTGGAAGCAACCAATGAGTTTACTCTTAATGATTCGGTTAGTGTACTCCTAAAAGCCCTGCGCATTCCCTAGCCTTATACTTCAGCTAACGTTGTTGATAGAGACTTTATCTCTATCTTAATCTTCTTGAAGCTTGTTACCAACGAAAGTTAATTATCTTGTAGTGTTCTGTGTGTAATTAAGGTTAACGCAATTATCCAGATGTGGAAGCCGATTGCCGGCATAGCTTGGCCCAAGGGCGCAATCCCAGTAGTAAAAATAAATATGCCCATCCCAATCAAAAACGCAGCCAGTTCGAGCCGAAACAGGCGAATGTAAAGTTTAAAATACTTTGAATTAATTTGAGAATACGCAAATGAACGGATTAGAATCGGTAGCGACAATGCAAGCGTAAATGCCGCTAATGTATGCAGCGTCTTATATCTACTATCGCTGCCATAGGGAGCTAGCGCGGCAACTACTTGCCCTGCCTGCCCGATAAGTAGATACATTAAAAATTTGCTTTTGACTGCAAACTTACGCTGCAGAAAAAATCCAAATATAGAGAACAACGCAGCGCTGATTATTAACCCAGTGCTGAATAGACTTGCAGTTTGAGGATCAACTCCTAACGAACTGAATGGTCTGGAGTCTATTAACTTTAAGCCGCTAATGGACATGCCGATAAGAATAGTGGCCCATAGTACCACGATGCCGATTATCCCGCTAAAGCCAAGTACTCTGTCTAAATTATTTTTTATCATTAGGCTTTATTATACTGAAGCTTGCTTGCGTTCGGGAGATTTCCAAGTTAAGTGGCTGCCTTGGATAGTTTTCTTAATTTTAGGTAACATTATCAATGACTTTATAAGTGCGTAATATTCGGCAAAAGTTAGTATGAACATTAGTATATACATTACGGGTACCATAAGGCTCAAGCGCAGCTTGGACTTTGCCGCAATATGTAATGTTCCCCAAATGTTAAATAGCAGGAATATAGACATTACGACAAGTGAGCTAACAACTGTTCGAATATCGCCGTATGCGAATGTAAGATAAATAAACCAACCTATAACAAACGGCTCAAACAAAAACATCAAATCTTGAAATATAGAATAGGGCAGCATAAACCATGTTAGCCTTTTTGCGTGTTTATTATTGCCCGAAAAAAAGTATTTTTTGTTCTTGAAAAAAGTTTGTGTACGTCCATATTTCCACCTAAATCGTTGACGCATAAGTGCTGACAAGGAATGAGCAGCCTCAGTATGAGTAATACTATCAGCAGCATATGCAATGGTTTGATGCTTGGTTTTATTAATAAGAATTTTAAGAGTCAAATCAATATCCTCGGTAATTGTGTTGGTGTCATAATAAGAAACTTTGGATAGCATACTACGCCGAAACATAGATCCAATGCCCCCAATAATATACTCCGTTCCCCAGTAAGCTTGGCCTTTTTTCATCTGGTAACACACTATGTACTCAAATCTTTGAACTAAGGACATCAAGCTGCCATCTTCGATAATATTAACATTGCTAGAAAGTGCTACGACTTGGCGATCTTTAAAATATTGCACTGCTTTCTTAAGCGAGCCTACTTCTAGACTAGAATCCGCGTCTAAGCACATTATCAAACTTCCAGTGGCATATTTTCTAAGAGCATAGTTTAATGACCCAGCCTTGCCCTGATTTGGCCTATTTATTATGCGCAGTTGGAAGCGGTCTTTATGGTTACTTTGAAACTGCTCAACAACGACTTTAGTATTATCGGTGGAACCATCATTCACAATAATTACGTCCAGCTTATCGGCAGGATAATTGCTATTATAAATCGACTGCAATGTACGAGTTATGACAAACTCTTCATTATGTGCCGGAACAATGATCGTCACTGTTGGCAAGTTATAAGTCTGATTTTGACTTAGTTTTCGATTGATACGAATAGTGTATAAATCGCTGCTAATCAAATAAACTGCCATCCGAATCAAATTGACAATACTTATAAAAATTACAAAGTAGAAAAGGAATTGATTCATAGCCTAGATATTTTGTTAGTCTGCATATTATTTGTTACCACGTGTATAGATTTTTGTTGCGATAAAACTACTAGTGACAAGTAGTCCTGTTATAAGTATAGAAATGGTTAATACTTGCAAAGCTAACCGATTGCCACTACTCATACCCAATGAAACTCCAGCACCTGTTAATAAAGCAGTTCCCAAAAGTTTACTTCCCAGCGCTCGCATAGTTATTACTCCTTTAAACATTTCTAAATATTACTAATTATATTAACTTAATTAAGTAAAGTATGTTGTAAGGTATCTCACAATTTTAATTATTAGCAACACTTTGATAACATCCAAACCTTTAACTTGGGTTAAACTAAATACACTTATTACTTACTTTTACACTCTTAGCAGTTACTGGTTCATCCCTACTACTTAGATAACTTATGTTCAAGGTTGCTAATTGGGTCATACCAACCTTTATCAAGCACGAATGTTTGAAACTTTTTGTCCAGGCCAATAATTACCGATAATCCGACAATAATAAATAAGATCCCGATTAGCTTCTTAAACCAGCCGCTTGGATTGCTGAGCCAGCGGAGTTTTGTTACAAAAGCTTGACCAACATAGGCAATTAACAACAAGGTAGCGCTCATGCCAAGCGCATAGGCAACTAGATAAATAAATCCTTGCGCAAAAGTAACCGGCAAAACCGCCGCTACAATCAATGCATAAGTTGGACTGCAACTACTAAATACCGGGCCTAGTGAAGCGCCAATCAATATTGCTCCGCCCCACCCCTTATGTCTAAAAGCTTTGCTTAAAATTATATTTGAACGGTTAAAAAGTCCTGATTTGGCAGAAATAAGTTCCCAGGCGTGCGGCCAGATAAAATACGCACCCAGCAGTAACACGA
>JALYQY010000008.1 GCA_030855585.1 bacterium
GATTATATATCTACTAACCGGCCGTAAAATGTTCATTCACGAGCTACAGGCCGAACCGTGGGGGCCAGTTGGAACTTCTGAGATGCCAGTTGCTGATCACTTAAAAAGCATGAACTTATCTAGAATCAAAGCCAATATATCGTACGCTAGAGCAACCAGACTAACTCCGATAGATTTGTGGGGTTTGGAATGGTGGTATTTTCTACTCGTCAAAAATAATGACCGAGAAATTTGGGATTATTTTAAAAACGAAGTTTTCTAGATACAAATATAAAAATCGTAAGCATTTTTACTGAAATCATAATGATTTGTGAAGATAATGATTATTATGGGGCATAAGGTAATAAGTTTGGACTCTATGGGGGCAAAAGATAAGCCAAATTTAGCATCTCTTATAAGAGATGCTGTTCTAGACGCACAGCCAGAGGATTGTCACGGCTGTCCAAAAGCCCTAGAAAGATCTTATAGAGTGGGTCAGCGAGCTCTACGTGAGGGTTTGTCGCCACAAGAAGCTGCCGAATGGGCATGGGGTAATCCCGGAATATGCTGCCGAGGATGCGTACTGGTAGAACTTCTAACGCCTCTAGATAGCCCACCGACGGTAGTTGAACGGGAATTGATTAATGCATAATGAGTATCTATAGAATTGTGAATCATCTGTAAATATGATTAACTTATGCTAATGGTTAAAACAAAAACTAAAAAACTAAACCGTTCTAATAAATCTTTTGTGACAAGTGGTAGAGATACGGCCGTAGGTGAGGCAGATGGTGTTTATATTCTTAAACTAGCGATCTATTTGATCCTAGGGGCTTTTTGGCTAAGAATTAGCTTTAACGGCACCCAATTACCAATTCCGATTGGTGCAATAATTGGCTTATTTATTATCAAATACGAAAAGTACCGAATAGACCGCAAAATTGAATACGCCATATTATTGCTCAGCATGTTCATTGGCTTCTGGCTCCCCCCTGGCATAGAATTTGTTTTATAAATTAGTGTAATATTAACTACGCATTGACATCTGTTAGCGATTCATGCTAATCTGTATTGGTATATAAAAAATCGGTACGTTAGAACTTGGCGTTTTGGATAGGTCTACAGAGGTAGATACCATCCGAAGCCAAGGTTTTTGATAGCGTGTCTCTAATAGTTAAAGGTAATTAATTACACTATGAAAGCCCTTATTACCAGGAAGGTCGGCATGACAAGCCTCATCTCTGATGATGGTGTTGTTACTGCTGTCACCCTGCTTTCCGCTAGTCCTTGCGTTATTACGCAATTGAAAACCGATGAAACAGACGGTTATGTTGCTGTACAACTCGGTACAGAATCAGGCAAAAATGCAAACAAGCCTCAAGTAGGTCATGCTGCCAAAAACAAAATTGCACCATCAAAAATAATCCGTGAATTTCGTATTAATGAAGTTTCTGAAGATTTAAGCGTCGGCACCGAAATAAAGGCCGACGTTTTTAGTGTAGGAGACGAAGTCCAAGTTACTGGCACTAGCAAAGGTAAGGGTTTCGCCGGAACAATACGACGCCACAACTTTAAGCGTGGACGCAAAACTCACGGTGGACGTAACTATCGTCGCCCCGGTTCTATCGGTTCTATGTATCCACAGCGAATCTTTAAGGGCAAGCGAATGGCCGGCCATCTAGGACACGACCAAGTTACTGTAAAAGGCCTTAAGATTGCGCTTGTCGATGCAGACAACAATCTTATTGCTGTTACTGGTGCCGTACCAGGTCCAAAGAAAAGCATCGTTGTGCTGAAAGGATCAAAATAATGAGCGTCCCAACCTATACCAAGTCTGGCGCCAAGGCTACAACTCCTGCCAAACTTCCTAAAGAAGTTTTCGGCTTAGAAAAAGTCAGTGCTGATTTATTGAAACAAGCCTATACAGCCTATCTTGCAAATGGCCGCACTAACAATGCCCGCACTCTAAAGCGCGGCGAAGTTCGCGGTGGTGGTAAGAAACCGTGGAAGCAAAAAGGCACCGGTCGAGCTCGATTCGGTAGCTCACGTGTTCCAATCTGGCGCGGTGGTGGTATAACCTTTGGTCCAACTGGTGAAGAAAATTACACTCATAAGATGCCTACAGCTACTAAGCGAGCTGCAATACGTCACGCCTTAAGCCTAAAGGCCAAAAATATTACAGTTATAGAAACATTTGACAGCAAAAACGGTAAGGTTAAAGACACAGTTAAATTATTTGATAAAATTGGTGCAATTCGCAATATATTACTAGTTGTCTCCGAAAAAGACGACATGGTACTTCGGGCCACCAACAATATCCCTAATCTCAAAGTTGCCCAAGCGCGATACCTAAATGTTTTTGACATCATAAATGCCGACACAATTATTTTAGATAATAAATCTGTAGACATAATTAGCGAATGGCTTGGGGGAGCAAAATAATGAAAAATATTCTACTCATACCACGCGTTAGCGAAAAGGCTTATGCAATGAGCCAGACTGAAAACGTAAAGACCTACGTGTTCGAAGTACCAACCGACGCCAACAAGCACACAGTCGCCCGTGCAGTAGGCGCACAATACGAAGTTACAGTTACAGATGTCCGCACAACTATGCTTAAAGGTAAGACCAAGCAAACCTATCGCAAAGGTAGCCGACCACAAGCTGGCAAACGATCTGATATTAAGAAAGCTTATGTAACTCTTAAAGCTGGTGACGAACTGCCATTGTTCGCAGAAGTCGCTGCCCAAGAAGCAGAAGTTGCTAAGGCTACAGAAAAAGCCGCCAAAAAAACCGCAAAGGAGAGTAAATAATGGGTATTAAATTATACAAACCAACTACTCCCGGCCGACGCGGTATGACTAGCCAGGATTTTGATAGTATTACTACCAAAAAGCCGCTAAAATCTCTAACCGTAATCCGCAAGCAAAACTCTGGTCGCAACAACCAAGGTCGTATTACTACACGCCACAAGGGTGGCGGTGCCAAAAGATTTATTCGTATTTTAAACTTCAATCTGCCTGCTGGCACCGAAGCTGTTGTAGAACACATCGAATACGATCCAGGCCGAAGCGCCCGGATTGCACGAGTTAAAGACCAAACCAACACTTACCACTACGTACTTGCTGGCACTACTATGAAGCCAGGCCATATCGTAAAAGTCGGTGAAGACGCTCCTGTAGAAGCCGGCAACCGCTTGCCACTGGCTAATATTCCAGTCGGTAGCACGATTTACGCAATCGAGCTACAACCTGGCCGTGGCGCACAAATGATTCGCTCCGCTGGAACCAGCGCCCAACTAATGGCCAAAGACAACGGCTACGCCCAGGTCAAATTGCCTAGCGGCGAAATCCGTAAAATTTTGCTTACCTGTATGGCAACAATGGGTGTTGTCGGTAACGTCCAGCACCAAAACATCAAGATCGGTAAAGCCGGCCGTAACCGACGCAAAGGTATTCGACCTAGTGTTCGTGGTGTGGTTATGAACGCTGTTGATCACCCACACGGTGGTGGAGATGGTGGACGTCACGGTATTGGTGGTGGTAAAGACCATGGTTCAGCGCCTCGTACACCTTGGGGACAAAAAACCCTAGGTTACAAGACTCGTCGCCGCAAATCTACCAGTAAATTTATTGTTAAAACCCGTCATCAGACGAAGAGGAAATAATTATGAGTAGAAGTCTTAAGAAAGGTCCGTTTATCGATCCAAAGCTTGCGAAAAAAGTCGCAGCATTAGGTAATGACGACCGAACAATTATCAAAACTTGGGCACGCAGCTCGACTATTTCACCAGATTTTGTCGGCCGCACCATTGC
>JALYQY010000015.1 GCA_030855585.1 bacterium
GATTAGTTTTAATAATCATAGGGCTTGCATGGCTCGGCTTTACAACAAAAGGCTGGAAAAGAATAGTAATATTGACTAGCACACTATTGTTTATTGTATTGCTGTCGTATTCGTGGTTGTTAAAGGAAAAAGAGTTGAACAGATTATATTGCAAAGAAAAAATCGAAAAACAGGAAACCATACCTGAAGGTCCTGAATTCTGTAAAAAATATATATAAATTCTATCTACTATAGTTAGCCCTTTGCCGTGAACTAAAGTGTAACTTATTACTCATACTAAGCCTCCTTAATTATATGAAATGTACGTTCGCTAAAGTCAGTACTAAAAGTTCGCATTGCGTCAGCTAATGCGAGCCATAGACATTTTGACAGTTAGAAAATGGACTTTTTAGAAGTAAATATTTTTGCGATGACCAACTTTAGTCACTTGTATGATTTTAATTTCATCTTCGATCACGTAGAGTATTCTATAGTTTCCTTGCCGAGCTCTGTACTCATCTCTACCCGACAGTTTTTTGGACCAAGTCGGGCGTGGATTATCGCCGAGCATCTTAATACGATCCATTATCTTGCTTACGTCAGTCTTCGGTAGCTTAATTAAGTCCTTTCGAATAACACTTGGTAGTATCTGAACTTTATAGGATGCCACTTTTTTGTAATTCTTTTAAAGCGGCCTCATATGAAAGTGGCTTTTCGTGCTTTGCGAGCCGTGAATGTATTGCTTGTATGTCATCTAAATCCTCGGCAAGTTGTGCCTGTAAGGCTTCGTTCATTAGCCCCGATATAGTCTGACCAGTTTCAACGGCACGCATTTTGAGGGTCTTATACATCTTGGAATCTAAGTAAAGAGTTGCTTTAGTAGTCATAATACCATTTTACCGTCATGACAGCTTAATGTCAATGGAAATGAAAATTACAATCCTAAACTGCAAAGAGCGTTTACGCTAAAGCTAATAAATCTTGCTTTATTATAGTTATAATTTCCTCTATTGTGGGGAGCCAAGCATAAGCACTTTGAATGAATTGTTTTTTGTTAACTGTTATGAAATAATGTGGGCATATAACCATAAGGTACATAATGAAAAACAATCAACAAGGTTTTAGTGTGGCCGAGGTACTATTGATTGTAGTAGTCGCTTCATTGTTAGGTTTAGTAGGATGGTTTGTTTGGCAGCGCAATGACAAGGTAACTAGAACTGATACTAATACTAATTTGCAGTCAGAGAATGCAAATACGAAGTCTAACCCTGCTGAAGTTATACCGGACGGTTATACGAAGTATGTAGTAGAGGAAGGTTCTTATTCTTTCTACTATCCTACAGAATGGAAATTAAAATATGAAGAAGTCAAAGATGAACCAGATTTCGTGACTATATTCAAAATAAACAATGAAGATAAACCATACTTTAGTATTTACAGCAACGAAAAATCTCCAACTAATAATTGTAGTTCAGATTTTAGTGCAGATGCGAAGTCCATAAAAGTGGCTAGTATTAGCGGTTTCCAATATGACTCAGATGCCAGAGGGGATTTTCATACCAGCACCTGTTTTATAAAGAATAATTTAATATATAAACTTCAATATAACTACGAAGAAAACAAAAAAGATACCGAGATAGAAAAATATAATACTTTAGTTACTTCATTTAAATTCATTTAATAAGTGTATATAAAGCGTTTTTTACTTCCATCAATACGGAGAGCTAAAATAAGACCAACATTGCAAGGGTCTTATTATTTTGATTTAAGATGTAGGACTGGTTGGTATAATAAGTCGTAGCAACTAAATTTTAAGAGACTATAATGCAACAAAAAATCGTAGCTAACTTATGGTTTGATGGTAATGCCAAGGAAGCTGTTGAATATTACGTATCCGTATTCCCAAACAGCAAAATAGTTTCAACCGAAAACTATCCAAAAAGCGCCGAGGAAGGTCTTGCCGACTTTCAGCTAAAACTTGCGGGTAAACCGCTGACAGTTGAATTTGAGCTTAACGGCCAGCATTTTACTGCAATTAATGCCGGGCCTGAGTTTAAGTTCTCAGAGGCAATTTCGTTTGCAATTTATTGCAAAGATCAAGAGGAGATTGATTATTATTGGGAGAAACTTTCGAGTGTGCCAGAGTCTGAACAATGCGGCTGGTGTAAAGATAAATTTGGTTTAAGCTGGCAGGTTATACCTGAGAATATGGAAGAGCTTATGAAGCGCCCAAACGCTTTCGCCAAAATGATGGAAATGCATAAGTATAGTTGTGGCCGACTTTTAATTTAGGCGCTTGCATGGCCAATCAAATTTCATTTACCGCTAAAGTTGAAAAGTCACCTCGTACTGGCGGTTGGCACTATGTCGGTTTGTCGAGCAAAGTTATTGAGGAGATACGAATAATGAGCGGCAAGAACGGAAATGTGCCGGTGCTTGCCGCAATTGGCAATACTATATGGCAAAGTACCATAATGAGCCGTGGAAATCAGCAGTGGTATGTGGCCCTGAAAGCTGAAGTGCGTACTGCAGAATCAATCTTCGAAGGTGAAATGGTAAAAGTTAGAATTGAGCCTGACTGGGATCGAATTAAGAAATAGCCAATATCTTACGAGCGTTTATGCCTGCTCAACATCCATTTTACTGATGGGCTTACGGCTTTGTCGGTTCGATGAATGCAACCGACCCAACAGCAAGGACGGCGCTTGCCCTCGGATAATTCTTTGACGGCTCTTTTGACATGATTTTGTCTGGTTTTTTGCTGTTTTACCGTCACGGTCCAACAAATCCATTCGTTGCGGGCGATGGGAGAAATATCTTCCCATGCAGCCAAAGCCTTACGATTTGTAATGAGAGATTTTTTTAAATCTGAAGGAAGCTTATGTGCTAAACCTTCAGAAAATTTGTTATTTTGCATGACTTAATTTTACATCAGCAAATTAACTACCATCAACAATAGTAACAATTTAAGTTGCTAGAAAAACTCGGCTTTATAGACTATATCGTCTCGGATGTAGAAGTTAATCCTTTTGGGCTGGATGTCATCGGTAATTGCGCCAACAGGATTCTTGTTGTTTTCGACGACACGAGTGCTAAGACCGTCGGACTTGGCTTTGTCGGTAGCTTGCTGCTCACTCAAACTGGTATAGTCTGCGCTGCAATATTGTTTTTGATCAATTGTCTCGCAACTACTGTCAAGCGGTGACTGGACATTATTGTTGATCGCTTGTTGTTCTACTACTGGTCGTCTGCGCAGGCTAAACCCAGTTATGGCCATAACCACTAAAAAAATAACCAATGCTACTACTATCAAACTTCTTTTATAGCTGTCCACTTTTTCTCCTACATTACCAATTAAAACTAGTAATGATCAGTAATCATATCAGTAAGGGAATAATAAAACAGCAATATATCTTGCAGCAGCTGTAAGACTATGTAACCCGCAAGTAAGAAATATTACTGCGGTTTTACTACAAAAAAAGTAACATTGAGTGACTATGGATAAACTTTTACGCTACACAAAGTTCTCGAGACTGTATTGGTTATACGTTTTGGTAAAGATTTTATGGCGCTACCGCCAACGTCAAATAAAGAATTCACGCGCAACTTAAAGACGAACATATAAAAAGAGGCCTCTCGCAAGAAGCCTCTTTTTGATTGCTACACAGATCTACAAATCTGCGTCACGTTCTCGCTGTTCTTTCATGCCTTCCATGTGACCCTTGGTTTCGTGATACTTGTTTTCAGCATCATCACCCATGTCTTTCATCTTGTTCTTAGCTTGCTCCATCTTTAATTTTGCTTTGTCATCTAGATCTGCCATATTTGATCCCCCGTTTAGTTAACCTACTTATCCTAACCAATGCCCATTATTATCGCAGTGAAATTTCTTACCCGCCACCGCTAGCTGTTTACAATTGTATTGAAAATGTGATTAAATAGTCTGTAGGTTAACAAAAAATAAAAAGTGAAAAAACAACCTAAAAAATCAAAACGGCTACAGATTAGCCACCAACGCCACACCGCCAAAGTGTTGCACCGTAATCACACCTCATATCCACTGCTGGGCTTATTATTGATGGTGGTAGGAGTGTTCTTGGCGTTTATGACTATCAATGTGCGGGCGGCAGACATTACAGTTACTGCTGTAAATGTAGGCACGCCCCCACCATATGCAGCCGTAATAACTTCGCCGATTAATAATGCAGTAATCACTACTCAGGATATTGATGTCAAAGGTACTTGTCCGCCTCAGTTTTTTGTAAAATTGTATCGCAACAATCTGTTTTCTGGTTCAGTATTTTGTGGGCCTAGTGGTACCTTTTCCATTGCCACTAGCTTGTTTTTGGGCAAAAACGACCTAGAAGTAAGAGTATTCAACGTTGCCGATAGCGAGGGCCCCCGTTCACCAGGTATAAGCGTATATTACGACCCGCCGGAAACAGTCAGGCCGCCTATCACTAGACCTGGCGATAGCGTGTTTTATATTTCCACAGATTATTTTTACAAAGCTGCCTACAGCGGACAGACAACTACTTGGGATTTTACGATTTACGGTGGCGATGCTCCCTACAAGGCCACAGTAGATTGGGGCGACGGTACTACTAGCACCCACACTACGTCGGACAAAAAACTTGAGCTTAGCCATAAATACCAGACATTAGAGTCAGAGCGGGAGTACTTTATTGTTGTTATTAGACTACAAGACAGCCAGGGCAGACTTACATCGCTGCAGCTAGTTGCAATTATGAACGAGCCAGATGTTGTTGGCGGTGCGTCTGCCAGATTGGAAAATCCAACTCCTAGTGGCGCAAATTGGGGATTGAATTTGGGTTACATTTGGTCAGCTTATTTGATAGCACTTTTGATGGGAGTGAGCTTTTGGCTGGGCGAACGACGCGGCGAAGATATGCGAAATAATTGGCGCCAGCCAAAACTTAAGGCTCGTTAAAATATTATCGTGACAGAAGAACCTGTACAAATTCCAGCTCGCACAAGAAAACGCGTAGTAATAGTAGTGGCCAGTTTTATTCTGATGATAATTATTAGTGCCGTAATTTTTGTACTGGAACAACCATCTAACGGCAAGATAATAAATAGCAGCTCTGCGGATAATCCAAAAAACGCGGCTACCGCAATCCGAAGCACTAACAAGATGTCGGCAAGTTACTTTGGGCTCGAATACGACGAATCACTAGACACACTAAGCAATGTTACAGCCCAGAATCCAGGATCGCTAGAAGCTTATCGTGTATCAGGCAATCAGCGCACGCTTGCAGTAGTCGTAAAAACCGGCAATGCTATCAAAGAAGAATCGGCCTATGTTTTTCGCATTAGCCAGGGCAAGAAATACAGTGAGTCAAACAGGACTATCGGCGGACAAAAATTTACGATAATGACAAAAACCGATGGCAGTGAAATTACGGCTATTACGCTGGGTCAAGGGCGGTATGTTGTAATCGCCTACACCTCATTTGACCCACTCGGCAACCTGGACAGGGAATCAGAAGCCATTTTGGCAAGCTTCCGCTGGCTCTAAACCGACATTTTAGGATAAGATAAGCATAAGTTATGGATATGCTAAGTAATATTTTGTCAGTAGGATTAATGCTGTTTGCTGCCCTGCCTTCGACTCCAAACTACGAGTTGCGTGATTTTGGTTTTGGTAGCGGCGGAACTGCCGAATCCGGAACGGTTAACTATTCTTTGGAAGGAATTGCTGGTGAATTAAGCGGTCTGGACGGCACAACTTTAAATTACGGCTTAAGACCTGGGCTATTAAGCACCCAGCTTGCCAATTTGCCGTCAGCTCCGACTATTTCTAACCCAAGCAATTGGTATAACAAATTACTAATGGTAATAAATACCAGCAATAATCCAAGTGACACAACCTACGCGGTAGCAATAAGTGATGATAATTTTGTAACTACTAATTACGTCCAATCAGATGATACTGTTGGGCCAGCCTTAGGGCTAGAAGATTATCGGACTTATGCCGGATGGGGCAGCGGCACAGGTACGACAATTATCGGTCTATCCGAAAGTACAACTTACGATATCAAAGTTAAAGCAAATCAGGGAAATTTTACAGAAACCGGCTATGGACCAGAAGGTACGGGTGCAACCGATGTAGTATCGATAGCTTTTGATATAGACGTAGCTGCTGCTGATA
>JALYQY010000042.1 GCA_030855585.1 bacterium
TATTTTACTATTTGCTGCGTGGTCAAAAAGCCGTAAAAAAATTGTTGATGCTTTTATGAAGTTTATTAGTGCATTACAGAGTTTTCGCCATCGACCTTTCAGATTACTGCTAGGATTTATATCAGCAACTTTAATTACGCTGCTATTTACATTCTGTCTTTGGTGTTGCGCACGTTCGTTAGGAGTAGAACTGACACCCATACAAATATTATGGTCATTAACAGTTGGGCTAATAGGTAGCTCAGCGTCTCCTACCCCAGGCGGAATTGGCGGTGCCGAGGCAGCTTTGACAGCTGCTTTGATGTCGCTAGGCATATCATTGAATTTGGCTCTGGCTGTAGCAATTATTTATAGATCTATAACTTACTGGCTGCCAATGTTACCAGGAATTATTGCTTTTCAGTTGGTGCTGAGACGTAAATACATCTGATAATTTTGATGACTTTACTATCTGGCGCAGTAGGCATACTATGAACGTAGTATCAATTAAAAGGAATTTAAAATGAAAAGAGTTCTCGCAACATTAGCGCTACTAGGTATGGTAGTCGGGGTTGGCATTCCAGTAGGCGCACAAGCTAACCCGGGGCGCGCTAACGAAATCAAAGAAGCTGCCCGTCAAAAAGCCGAAGATAAAAAAATGGACCGCTCAGAACGTTTAGCAGAGATCAAACAAGAAGTAGCAGCACGCAAATTGGTTATGAAACAAGAAAAATGTGAAGCCAAGGCCGAGAAGTTGCAAGAAAGAATTCCAAAACTTGCTAATAGCGCGGTTGTAATTAATGACGTGATTAACAAGAAGTACGATCAAGTACAGGAATTTTATTCCTCCGGCCAGCTGA
Organism: bacterium; assembly: GCA_030855585.1. Lineage (GTDB taxonomy): Bacteria > Patescibacteriota > Saccharimonadia > Saccharimonadales > JACDBH01 > JALYQY01. The sequence continues at coordinate 840 of JALYQY010000042.1, forward strand.
CAGTTGATAACTACCAAGAATATATAGATAAAATAGAGTTGGCCAAAGCTAATTCTGCAGCTGCAATCGAAGCAGTCCAAGCTTACGAGTTTGTTATCGATTGTGAAACCAATAATGTAGGCGAGCAGCTTGATAGCTATCGTACGGCCGTCAAAGATGCTCGTACTAGCTTAAAGGAATTCCGCAAAGCACTAGTAGATTTGATAAAAGATCTTAAGTCTGAATCAGCCCAAAGCTCAGATGATTCTGATGACGGTACAGAAACAGATACTGACACCGATACCGACACAGACACAGACACCGAAACTGAGACTGAAGACGATACTGAAACCGAAAATAATAATGAAACAGAGACAGACGTGGAGGTGGATAATGAATAAGCTATTTAAGCATGAAGATGGCTTTAGTCTTGTAGAGGGAGTTTTGATTTTAGCTGTTTTGACTCTATTTGGTTTTATCGGCTGGAGGGTCTACCAATCTAATAAAAGTGTAGAATCCGATTCCACAACTAGTCAGCAGACAATTGAAAAAGCTGAAGACCTGGATAAAACAGTAGATGAGCTTGATGCTCAGGACATAGATAAGCAGCTAGATACTTCTGAGCTTGATGCGGCTTTAGAAAGCTAATAAAAAATACAGCTCTTGCTTGTTGATGTGGCCAACAATTGTCGCCACCAACTTTTTAGGAGCTGTATTTATTCGGTTAATTATCTGTAAAATTTATTGTGCGCCGTCGTCTACGCCATCTGGCCCTTCATCAACGCCCTGCTCTACTTCATCGGCACCCTCTTGAGCGGCATCACCAGCATCATTGGTAGCATCTTCTACGTTTTGAGTGGCGCTGTTTACTGCATCCCCGGCAGAATCTTCCAAATCTTTACCTGAGCGGTTGTAGGCAAGCCACGCAACGGTTAGTGCTACAAGGGCTACTAGCAGCGCCACCCAGCCAACCCAACTTGTACGATTATCATTTTCGTATACTGTATCTGCCATTATTGAATCCTCCTTATTTTGATTAAACTAAGAACAGAATAGATTAATAGTTTAACTAAAACTGTGAAAATCCATACAGTCAAAACGTAGTTTAGATTACCGTTCCTTATAAGTTTAGGTGCGAAACTAGCCTATTATGAGATTTATATCTAGCAAGATTGGATCGGTAGATTAAAGCGTATAATGAAAACATAAATTGAGGAGTAAATATTATGAGCCTAACACTTCATTCTGATCAACTAAAGGAAACAATGTCTGCCTTGGCTCAGGTCAAGGGTCCTGGCGTCGATGGCAAGCTCGAATTGACTGAATTTGAGATTCAGACTGCAAAGTATGTGAAGCTAAAACTAGAAGTTTCTGGCGATCCAGCCGTATTGTTACCCGGTATACACGCTGTTCATTTTCATGAAAAAGCAGCTTGTGACTGTGATGGATTCAAATGTGCTGGTGGCCATTTTGATCCAGGCCCTGCCGGCAATGCTGACCCCGATGCAAACCATGGCTATCATGCTGGTGACTTGCCTAGCATCATAGTAGATGAAACTGGCCATGGATTACTTGAGGCTATTACTACAAGAGTTACACTGTCAGATGGGCCGGTTTCGTTGCTCGGGAAAGACTCTGCTCCTGACGGAACTTCTATAATGATACATGCCAATGCCGATCCGCATACGCCTGGAGAATCCGGTTCAGGCCATAGTGGTGGCGCTCGTTTGGCTTGCGGGACAATTATTGCAAATTGAACTAAATTTTTGACGTTGTAATTTAACTGAAATATTCGCTAAATACTCCTAAAGTTGGTAAAATATATATAAATGCAAGATTCTTTTCCGCGCATACCCGCAGAGTATGTAGTACCCTTAAATATGAATGGCCTAAAAGGCCGTATGTTACGTATGCCGCCTCCTAAAAACAAAAAGCGTGAAATGCTGTTAGTTTATGGTCATCATTCGTCATTAGAGCGCATGTATAGCGTAGCGGAAGTGCTAAACGATTACGGTGGTGTAACCATGCCTGACTTACCTGGATTTGGCGGAATGGATAGTTTTTATAAAATTGGCGAAAAGCCGGATCTTGATACCATGGCTGATTACTTGGCATCTGTAGTGAAGCTAAGATTTAAGAATCGGCGAGTAACACTGGCGGGTATTTCGTATGGTTTTATTGTTATAACCCGTATGCTACAACGATACCCAGAGCTTGTTAAGAAGGTAGACATGCTTATTAGCGTAGTAGGTTTTGCTCATCATGAAGAGTTCAAATTTACCCAAAAACGAAAAATATTTTATAGACAGTTTACTAAATTATTTTCACAACCTGTTCCAGCAGCATTTTTTAGGGCAACTTTTTTGCACCCATTTATTTTGCGCAATTTCTATAGTCGCACCCATAATGCCAAGAAGAAATTCGAAGGATTAGATGAGCATTCGGCTAAAATTCTGACTGAGTTTGAAATCTTATTGTGGCGATCTAATGATCTTAGGACGTACATGGCTTCAAGTAAGAGCTTTTTGTATTTGGATAACTGCATTGCTAGGGTAGATTTGCCGGTATATCACATAGGCGTTGATATGGATCATTATTTTGATAAGGAATTAGTAGAGCAGCATATGAGGGTTATATTTAATGATTTTCACTACATCAGCGCGCCAGTAGATCGGCATATGCCAAATGTAATTGCCGGTAAGGAAGAATCAGCCAAGTTGTTTCCTCGCAGAATACGTATGCTGCTAAATAAAAAACAGTAACCATGAAATTAACTACAACTCCCCATGGTAAAATAACTGTTATGAATCCCCGTAAATACTTATCGGGCTTTGATATTAAGCTTGAAGCGATTTACCATGACCCAGAAAGAGATATTTAACGAAATGAAAATTGGTTTAGTCTGTCCTTATGATTTTTTCCGTCACGGAGCAGTTCAGAAATTAGTTGAGTTATTAGACGAAGAATTAAGCCGTAGGGGTCATGATGTTCGTATTATTACACCTAGACCAAGAAATTATGTAGGTGATCCACCTGCCCGAACGATATTTGTTGGCCGATCTACTAAATGGAACACGCCGCTGAATACAACGTTGGAAGTTGGGATGAGTTTTGAGACTGAAAGTCTAGAAAAAATGTTAGCCGAAGAAAATTTTGATGTTATACACGTGCATGAACCGGAAGTGCCAATTATCGGTTCTCAGATAGCATCAAGAGCTAATTGCCCTATAATCGCTACTTTTCATGCAACTCATCCTGAAAACACTGTGGGTAAAACAATAGAATTATTCAGGATCCCTTATGCTAGGTCAATTTTCAAAAATATTGCGGCTATGACTGCAGTATCAGAAAGCGCTGCCAAGTTTGTGCGCGACTGGTCTGGTCAGAAAATTACTATAGTTCCAAACTACATAGATATTCATACTTACCGCCAAGGTCCCAAAGTTAAACGCAACGAAAATTCAATACTGTATATTGGTCGCTTGGAGAAGCGAAAAGGAGTTAAATATTTGCTATATGCTTTTGCAGCTCTAGCAGCCCGAGATAAAAAAGTAAGATTAATAATTGCTGGCGACGGCTCAGAACGTAACAAATTAGAAGAATGGGTTGAAGAAAACAATGTGCCAAGGGTAAGGTTTTTGGGCAATGTTACTGAAGCAAAAAAGGTAAGTCTATTAAAAACTGCAGGGATGTTTTGTTCGCCGGCCATTTATGGTGAATCATTCGGGGTAGTTCTACTTGAAGCTATGGCTGCAGGTGCACCTACGGTAGCTGGAGATAATCAAGGATATGCATGTGTAATGAAAGGTCGGGGTACACTTTCTCTTGTAAATCCTAAAGACACTGATGATTTTTCGCGTAGATTAGAACTATTTTTACGTGATGATGAGATTCGGAACACTTGGCTTGATTGGGCCAAAGAATATGTAGAACAGTTTGATAGCATGCCTGTAATTGACCAATACGAAAAATTTTATTTTGATATTGTTAATAAAAGCCGCATAATCGAACCAGCATAATGAAAATAGGCATAGTCTTAGATGATACTTTAGATAAAACGGATGGTGTTCAGCAGCATGTGCTGACTGTTGGCAAATGGTTGAGCCAGCAAGGTCATGAGGTTCATTATCTAGTCGCTGATACTATTAGGACTGATATTGCCAATATTCACTCTTTGGGAAGATTTATTGGATTAAAATTCAACAAAAATAATGTTCGCACTCCCCTACCTGGAAACCGCCGCAAAATTAAGAAACTCCTAGATCAAGAAAATTTCGATGTTTTGCATATCCAGTTGCCCTACAGCCCTTTTCTTGCAAAGCAAGTTATTCGTTACGCAAAACCCGAAACAGCTCTTATTGGTACTTTTCATATATTGCCTGCATCTAGATTGCACGGTTATTCTAATAGCTTGCTTAGAGCAATCTTAGGAAAAAGTTTAAAAAGATTTGATAGAATCTTTGCAGTTTCTGAACCGGCCGTACATTTTGCTCGTAAAGCATATGGGGTTGCTTCAGAGTATTTACCCAATCCAATCGATGTAGACATGTTTCGTACAGGCAAACCTATTGGTAAATATGACAAACGTAAACTCAATATAGTTTTTTTAGGCAGGTTGGTAGCACGTAAAGGAGTTTTGCAGCTAATCGATGCCTATAATAACTTGCCTGATGAGGTCGCAAGTAAAACTAGGCTACTTATTTGTGGCAAGGGACCGCTTAGGTTCAAAGCTCGCAAAAGAGCTTCTACTAATAAAAATATAGAATTCACAGGTTTTGTGTCTGAAAAAGAAAAGCCTAATTACTTAGCTTCCGCTGATATAGCCGTCTTTCCTTCACTTGGAGCTGAGAGTTTTGGTTTGGTTTTGGTAGAGGCAATGGCAGCCGGTGCCTCGGTAGTAGTTGGGGGTAATAACGCCGGTTATAGTAGTATTTTGGGAGCGCAACCTTATCTATTATTTGATCCAAATGATACAAAAGCATTTTCTGAACATTTGAGCATGTTTATAACAGATGAAAAGTTAAGGCAGCGAATGTATAAATGGCAGCAAGAAATCGTTGGCCAGTATGATATATCAGTGGTTGGACCTAAATTATTAAAAGCTTACAAAGAAGAGTTGCGTAAGCGCACAGAAGTGAGATAATCAAACTATGTTATTCTTCTCAAAACATAAAGAAAGCTCAGTAGAAATTACCATATCAAATCGCACTGTACTTAGGGTACTGCTGATGGTAATAGCTTCGTTCTTACTGCTAGCAGCTATGCGTAAGGCATCTCATGCCCTTACACTGCTGTTTATAGCTTTTTTCTTGGCTCTGGCTCTTAATGCACCAGTCCATTGGCTTGCTCAACGTTTGCCAGGGAGTAAACGTGGCAGCCGAACTATGGCAACAACCGTATCGTTTTTATTTGTAATCATTTTGCTGTCAGTCTTTTTAGTTAGCATAGTGCCGCCTCTTGTTAAGCAAACTGCAGATTTTATTCAAGATGCACCTTCGTTGGTCAATGATCTAAGGGATGTTAACACACCTTCTGGCCGATTTATTGAACGTTATGGCCTAGAAAAGCAACTTGATGAACTAACGGCTCAGCTTTCTTCATCCAGCAGCAGTATTACCGGCAGTGCGCTTAGTACGTTGTCAAGAATTACCAGTAATGTCGTTTCATTTGTAACGGTATTAGTTTTGACATTTATGATGCTTACAGAGGGGCCAAGATGGCTAAGATTCAGCAAGAGGTTGGTGTCGGAAGATAAAGCCCCGTGGGCCGAGGGTGTGGTGAAGGGTATGTACGATGTGGTTAAAGGTTATGTAAACGGCCAAGTAATTTTAGCAGTAACAGCGGCGGTATTAATAACTCCCGTATTCTTTATACTTGGCATAAGCTACCCGATTGCTTTGCTGGTAATAGTATTTATATGTGGTCTTATTCCAATGGTTGGACATACCATTGGAGCTGTTTTTGTTAGCCTTGTGGCGCTATTTACGTCCCCGCTGGCTGCCTTAATCGTGCTTGCCTATTACATTACTTATCAGCAGATAGAAAATTATGCTATTCAGCCAAAAATACAGGCTAATTCAACCAATATGTCGCCGCTTTTAGTTTTTGCCTCAGTGATAATTGGTGTCAGCTTGAACGGTTTATTAGGCGGTTTGGTAGCTATACCAGTTGCAGGTTGTTTGAGGATAGTGTTATTGGATTATCTGGAGCGAAATAATTACATTAGCACCACCGAAGCCAAAGTCGCAAAATCAACCGCCAAGGCTTCTTAAGACCTAGACCACACGGTTCCACTATGCGTATCGTTGACTTCTATGCCTTGATGATTAAGTTGGAAGCGTAGTTCGTCTGACTTTGACCAATCTTTGTCTTCTCTGGCTTGTTCGCGTTGATTGATTAGCTGTTTTTGATAGTCAGTAATGTCTGATTTTTTTAAGTTAATTCCTAGCAAAACTTCTACTTCATCAATTAGTTTTGAAATCGATTCTTGATTGGCGGCTTTGCCTTCATCTATGAAGACTGAAAACCAATTATCAACTCTTGCAAGTGCGCCCGGAGTGTTCAAATCATTATTCAGCTCAGACAGTATGTGATTATCTAAATTAGGGTGTCCCAGAGATTGAGTCTGCCAACGTAAATCGGCAGCAGCTTGCCAATTATTTATGCGGTTTTGGGCTGCTTCTAATATTTCCCAACTAAAATTTCCTTCAGTACGGTAATGCTTAGAAAGTACCATAAGTTTAAATGCCCGCAAGTCGTAGCCTTTATCCGCAATATCCTGAAGCGTAAAGCCATTGCCGAGCGATTTACTAATTTTTGTACCGTTAACTTTTATATGGTTGGCATGTAGCCAGAAATTTGCAAACTTTCTATTAGTTATAGCTTCTGTCTGCGAAATTTCGTTGGTGTGATGTACCGGAATATGATCGATGCCGCCAGTGTGTATATCAATCTGATCGCCCAAAAGTTCGCGGGCCATTACACTACATTCTAGATGCCAGCCAGGGAATCCTTTGCCCCAGGGGCTATCCCACTCCATGTCACGCTTTTCGTTGGGGTTACTAAATTTCCATACAGCAAAATCAGTCGGATTCTTTTTGCCGCTGTCCTCAACACGTGCGCCAAACTGTAATCCCTTAATATCTAGACGTGCAAGCTTGCCGTAGCCTGATAATTTTGAGGTATCAAAGTAAACGCCGTCGTCAATGACGTATGTAAAGCCTTTTTGCTCAAGTTCTTGTACAAAAGCGATTTGTTGAGAGATATACTTTGTGGCGCGTGGCAGATGTGTAGGTTTTAGTAAACCAAGTTCTTCGGCTTCATGTGCGGCAATATCGATATACTTGTCAGCCACTTCCCAGGCGGTTTTGCCTTCTTTTAATGCACTTTTAAGCATTTTGTCTTCGCCAGCATCTTCATCGGATGTTAAATGTCCAACGTCAGTTATGTTTTGGACGTGATCAACTTCGTAGTTATTTGCTTGAAGTGTCCGTACCAAAATATCCCAATAAATATAGGCAACCCAGTTACCAATATGTGGTTGAGAATAAACAGTAAGGCCGCAGGTGTATAATTTGACCTTACCCTTTTCTATTGTTTTAAATTCTTCAGTTTCACGGCTTAATGTATTGTATAATTTCATGTTTATACTTCGCCGGCTGTATCACCAAGGAGTTGGCTAATAATTTTTTTGCATTCCGATTTAACATTATCCAATTGCTTACCTTCTAATTTGAAGCCGGCGGCGTAGTCATGGCCACCACCACCGAAATACCCCGCCAGTTTACCAGCAATCGGTGCACCTTGGTTGCAGCGGATAGCCGCTGTAATGCGGCCGCTATCGTAATTTTTTAGCACGATACTAATTAATACATTTTCGGTCTGTAAATGTTCGGATTGAATAAGTGGTGCAGGATTGTACAAAGGGCTGTAATCATTTATTTCTTGTTGCGGAACTGTAATCATTGCCAGTTTGCCGTCTTCAAAAAATTCGGTACGCTCGATAAGCTTTGCTTTGTAATTAAAAATTGCAAGCGGCATTTTGTTGTATGCGCGTCGCAGTTCTTCTAGCTCTGGTCGGCTAACACCAGTCTCTACAAGCTCGGCCATAACTCTATAAGTAGCAGCACTTGTTGTTTCGGTGGTCAGCCCCATGCTATCAGCAAGTATAGAAGTCATGATGTGGCTACATGAAGTAATACTTAAAGGCCAATTTAATGATTTGGCAATATCAAATATTAATTCGCCTGTAGAAACTTTGGTTGGATCGTTTAGTGTAAGGCTAGAAAATTCTATGGGATTATCTGTATTGGCATGATGATCTAGTACAATAACTGGTTTTGAGGCCACCCATCCCATAGATCCTGATTCAGACAGTTTTTCTAATAAAGTAAGTGTGGATGTGTCTACAATAACAGAAGCGTCAAATTGATTAGGAATTTGCTTTTCTACTCTATCCCACCCTGATAAATACTTGAGGTACTCAGGCATATCAATGCCACAGTACATTACTGGATCTTTGCCCAGCTCATGAAAGATTGATTCCAAAGCCAAGCTACTGGCCAAAGAATCTGCATCCGGATTGTCGGCCTGTATGATTATTATTTTCTGGCTGTCAGAAATGATTTGATTAATTTGCTCCACTTCGGTCATGTAACTATTGTAAGGCTTATTTGTCTGTTATCATAGGGATTGAGCCACAAACCTTATGGTGAAGCATCTAAAGCTATTGAGTTCGTTAGAACACGCATTCCAGAAGGTAGTATATATAGACACTACAAAGACCCTGAGAGCCGCTACAGAGTTGATGGTTATGTCATTATTGAGGCTACTGATGAAGTCGGTATACGATATATCGGCGGCAATATGGGAGATATAGAAATGTTGAGGCCAGCTGCAGAATGGCTGGAAGCTGTTGGCGTAGAAGGTGAAGTTCAGGCAATAAGCCGGTTTTCCGAAATCGATTAAAGCAGTTGGCGGCCTTCTAGGGCTCGGGTCAGAGTAATTTGGTCAGCATATTCTAGATCTACGCCTATCGGCAAGCCTCTTGCAAGTCGAGTAATTTTAACTTTACGGCCGCCAATCTGCTGTTGGATGTATAGTGCAGTGCTTTCTCCTTCTACACTAGCATTTGTAGCCAATATAATTTCCTCTACATTATCGTCGTCAATCCTATTTACGAGTTGCGTAATAGTTAATTGTTCTGGGCCTACGCCGTCAATCGGCGACACCAAACCGCCAAGAACATGGTAAGTGCCTTTAAATTGACTGGTTTTTTCTAATGCCAAAATATCAAATGGCTCTGCTACGACTGCAATTAGTTTTTTGTCTCTAGAAGGATCGGTATAAAGAGGTGAAAATTTCTGGCCAGATTCAATTAGTGCAAAAGTTTTTTGGCATAAACTAATATCGGAATGCAGTTTGTCTAATGATGCAGATAATTTGTGAGTTTTAGTGGGGTCGGCACGGTATAGGTAATAAGCGTATCTCTCGGCGGTACGTGAACCTACACCTGGCAGAACTGACAGATCATCAATTAGTCGTTGCAGAGCTATTGGCAGTACGGACAAGGTGGCTTTTTCCTATAGACCAAGCCCGCCAAGCATACCCATCATTGGCTGCATTTTGTCGGCGGCTAATTTCTGGCTGGCCTTGATAGCCTCTTTTACGGCATCTTCAACCCAACGTTCCAAAACTTCTATATCATCCAAATCTACTTGATCAGGGTCAATCCGGACTTTCTTAATTTTTTGTTCGCCGTTTATCTCTACTTGAACAGCGCCGTCACCTGCTTCAACAGTAATAATTTCATTCTGAAGTTCTTTTTGAAGTTTCTTTACCTTCATTAACATCTTGGCTTGGTCAAACTTACTCATCCCAGTAGATCTCCTCGTATTAATTAATTGATATCAAAGTATTATAAGGTTATTTAGTGTAAACTAGCCTAAATTTAAGGCAATAAAATTTATGACACCCACACAGCGCTCCTTTAATCTACGAGGTAATTATACCAGAACGAATCTTCTGGTTTGTCTTCACCCGCGATTTTAAGCGAAAAAGCCTTGTTTGTTACAGGGCTGTTGCCCCAGGCGACAAAGTATCGCTGCAAATGAAAGTTAACTG
>JALYQY010000043.1 GCA_030855585.1 bacterium
ACTGCAATCAAATGCTTAATAGTGTCACCGAGGCAAACAGTTCAAACTGTTTTGTTTTGTTGCAATAGTACGCTGTCTTCTATCAACCAGAAGGCAGTTTTTTATTGCAGGTAACAAAGCCTACTTAATAAATGGTCGATTGAGTAGTAATAAACCTTAAGGAGACATCCAATAAAATGGCTCTAACAAAAGCGAAGAAGAATCAAGTTGTATCAGAAGTAAGCGAATTACTATCAGCCTCCAAGTTGACAGTCGTTGCGCAGTACCAGGGTACAACCGTTAAAGCAATCCAAGCTCTAAGACGCGACGCTAGGGATAACGGCACTAAAGTTAGCGTTATCAAGAACCGTCTCGTAATTAAAGCTTTAGAAGCAAACGAAACATTAAAAGATACCGACATAAGCCAGCTTACCGGCCAACTTTTGTACGCTTTTAACTCACAGGATGAAGTCGCTCCGGCGCAAATCCTCAATACTTTTGCAAAAACTAACCCAAGCATACAGTTCGTTGGTGCAATTACTGCTGACGGCAAATTTATGTCTGCCGAAGACGTTAAGTCATTAGCAATCTTGCCAAGTAAGAACGAACTTATTGCCCAAGTGGTCGCAACGCTATTGTCACCAGTACATGACGTTACCAACGCCTTGTCTGGTAACCTGCACGCACTACTTGACGGCGTAGAAGCAAAAGCAGCTTAAGTTTAATATTATGGGAAACACACACGAATCAGAATGGCACTTCCTTGGCAGAATGGATATTCTCATTGAAGCAGCTCGCACCTTAGAAGATTCAGTAAACCGTGCTAACACAGAAGATGCCAGGCAATTACTGGCGGGTGCTATGACGCAAGTTTCTCTAGCGGTTCAGTCAGAACGTTCACATAGATATACAGAGTCTACGCAATAATTAATAAGTAAATGGAGAAGAGAAAATGGCAAAAGACCTAAAGAAATTCGCAGAAGAGCTTACTAGCCTTACTGTACTAGAAGTAAACGAACTTAAAACCATCCTTAAGGATGAATACGGCATCGAGCCAGCTGCTGCTGCTGTAGCTGTGGCCGGTGCTGCTGGCGGCGGCGACGCTGCTCCTGCAGAAGAAGCCAAAGCTGAGTATGATGTCGTCCTTAAAGACGCAGGTGCTCAAAAAGTTGCTGTAATCAAAGCCGTTAAAGACATTACTGGTCTTGGTCTTGGTGAAGCAAAAGCTATCGTAGACGGCGTACCTAAAACTGTCGTTGAAAAAGCTAAAAAAGAAGATGCCGAAGCCCACAAGAAAACTCTTGAAGATGCTGGCGCAACCGTCGAACTGGCCTAAGGTCAATAAGACTTAATTTAAAAAGAGCGGGTTTTCCCGCTCTTTTTATGTATGATAGAAATATGCCAGAGGAATTATCTAATCGTGAACGAATCCTATTCGGTACAATATCTATATTAGCCGCAGCAGGATTTACTTATGATACATTTTATAGAAAATCCGGTCCCGAGGGCTCAGTTGAACTAATCGAAGAAAAAATTGTCGAGCTACCTCAGGCATTAGTCACAGATTATACCGACTCCTAAAATAATCCAACGAACTCTAATTGGGCCTTATCATAATATTATTTCAGTTATTAGGTTTGATTAAAACATCCAGCGTTAACTATGGTATTAATGCTGGATAGTTTATCCACAGATTATAATGCTTATCTTTGACTTGATTTAGGTGCTGTGATACGGTTATGCGTAAGTGTACTTAAACAAAAGGTTTTGGGAAAGAAAAAGTACGTAAACCATGGCAGATATACCAGAAAAACAAATTAAGCGATTACGAGCGCTTATACAGGAAGCGGAAACAAACTTAGCAGCAGCCAAAGAGTTGCTAGTTAGTTTGGTTGGTGAAGATACAGTTGTAACTTCAAGCTCTAAAGAAGAACAGGTCGGCAAAATTATTGAAGGCGTATTCGATGGTCAAAATATGGTTGGATCTGATGCTAAAACCTATCCCGTACCCGCCAATTACGCCAGTAAATCCAAGCTTGTACAAGGAGATATCCTCAAACTTACAATTGCTGAAGATGGTGCATTTTTGTATAAGCAAATCGGACCTATCCCTCGCAAACAAGTGGTTGGCACTCTAGTCCAAAAAGAAGGTCACTACATTGTTAATTTTGAAGGCAAAGATTACCGCGTGCTATTAGCATCGGTGACATATTTTAAAGCAAAACCAGGTGATCAAGTTAGCGTCAATATTCCAGAAGACGGCGTAGCCGAATGGGCTGCACTCGAAGCTGCTCTATAGTTTTAACCAATAAAAATTACAAGAACCTGTACGTTCAATCAATACTGATAATTAATATCTATTTAATTGTGTAATCCAATATATGTTTGTTCGCCGGATATAGGTTTATAACAAAACTAATTATAATTATATAAAAACCGTGCCTTAAACACATCTTGTCCACGTCTTATGAACAACAGGGTTAGAATCATCGACTTCAAACTTGTATACTTATAGAACAAAGGGGAGATGAATAATTGGGTATGGCTCTATACCGGAAGTACCGGTCTAAAAAATTATCAGAAATAGTAGGGCAGGAGCATATTACTCGCACGCTCGAAAACGCGCTAAATAATGGCAACATAAGCCATGCTTATTTGTTTACTGGCCCACGTGGTACAGGCAAAACTTCTATTGCCCGGATTTTGGCTCACGAAATTAATCAGCTGCCATACACTGACGAAAGCATGCATCTAGACATTATTGAAATCGACGCCGCCAGCAACCGCAGGATAGACGAAATCCGTGACCTACGCGAAAAAGTACATGTTACACCTAGCCTAGCCAAATTCAAAGTATATATTATCGATGAAGTCCATATGCTTACCCGAGAAGCTTTTAACGCGCTGCTGAAAACTCTAGAAGAACCACCAGCACATGTTGTTTTTATACTGGCTACTACTGAGTTGCATAAATTACCGGAAACAATTATCAGCCGTACTCAACGCTTTACTTTTAAACCTATAAACGAAGACAAAATTACTGCTCATCTAAAATTTATAGCCAAATCAGAAAATATCAAAATAGATGACGATGCTCTTAAATTAGTAGCTTTACATGGCAAAGGTAGTTTCAGGGATAGCATTAGTATGCTCGACCAAATAAGTTCCCATAAAGATAATATTACATTAAGCGTTGCGCAAAGATTGGTTGGCGTAGCTGAATCAGGACATATTGAACAATTAGAAAAGGCTATTATTAGCCAAACACCAAAAAATATAGTCCTATCTATAGAAAGTTTAATTTCTGATGGTATTGGCGCTAGTCAAATTGCCAAACAATTAGCCGCACTAATAAGATCTAGGATCATATCTGGAGAAGTTAACCAAGCATACACAAGTCTGCTGGCTGATCTTATTCGTGTGCAGACTGCATCTGAACCAGCTGCTCAATTAGAAATAGCTTTGTTCCAAGCACATCTGTTAATAAATCCGGGCTCAAACCACATAACTCAGCCAGAATCATTGCCGGAAAAAATTGTCCATAATAATACCACGACGCATGAACCGCCAGAACAAACTCTACCTAAACTGCCTAAGAAAATTAAATCTGACATGACACAAGAATCACCAACCATAGACACTGAGATTAATGATAGTAATTTGAGCACTGCAGATTTTTGGCCCAAAGTATTAGAGCAAATTAAATCAAAAAATAACACACTTTATGGAGTGCTAAGAATGGCTGAGCCAAGCCTAAATGGCGATACATTACTCCTAAAATTTGGTTTTTCATTTCATCAAAAAAAAGCTTCTGATGCCGCAACTGCTTCTAAAATTAGTCAGGCCGTCAAAATAGTTACCGGTAATGCTTATAAAATTGAAGCTAAATACGAAGCAAGTTTGGACAAAAAAATTAAGGACACTACTACTCCAGCCAAACCTCCAGCTCACAGTGTCAAGAGCAATGAGAACCTAGAACTTGCATCTGTAAAAAATATTTTTGGCGGCGGCGAGGTGCTTGAATCATGAACCGTGAAAACCCTGCAATTGCAGCAATTCCGCCCCAAAACACAGAAGCAGAAGCGTCTTTACTAGGTGCTATATTAATTGATTCCGACGCAATCGTTAAAGTGGCCGATATTGTTAGACCAGAGGATTTTTATGATGAGAGAAACGCCCGAATTTATGAAGCGACAATTCAACTTTATGAAAAACACAGTCCAATTGACGTCTTAACCTTGTCCGACCAACTTAAAAGCACCGGCATGCTAGAAATTGTTGGTGGTGCAAGCTACCTTACGGAACTCACTAATTTTGTACCTACTGCTGCACACGCCGATCGCTACGCCGAAATTATTTCACAAAAAAGTATGCGGCGGCGGTTAATAAAAGCAAGCCAGTCGATTGCAGATCTCGGTTATGATGAAGCTCAAAGTCTTCAAGAACTGATAGAAAACGCTGAAACTCAGTTATTCCAGGTGTCACAAAAACATATCAAGCAAGATATTTCGAGTATCGAAACCATTTTGAGTAGTAGTTTTGATCGACTTGATGAACTTCACAAAGACAAAGGCAAGCTACGCGGTGTCCCAACAGGTTACAAAGACCTTGATAACGTACTGGCCGGGTTGCAACCGTCTGACCTAATAATTTTAGCCGCTCGTCCAAGTATGGGTAAATCCGCATTTGCACTTAATATTGCACATAACGTAGCATCTAAATCTGCTATGCCGGTTCTTTTCTTTGCCTTAGAAATGAGCAAAGAACAATTAGTTGACCGCCTGTTAGCCTCGGAGGCAGGAGTCAATGCCTGGAATCTAAGAACCGGCAATCTGACAGACGATGACTTTGAAAAAATCGGCCAAGCTATGGGAACTTTAAGCGAAGCAAAAATTTATATAGATGACAGCCCAGGTATTTCTGTTAGCGATATGCGTACTAAAGCACGCAGAGAAGCTCATAAACACCCGCTTGGGCTAATAATAGTAGACTACTTACAGCTTATGAGTGGTGGCGCAAGATTTGGTGGAGACAGTAATAGAGTGCAAGAAATATCAGAAATATCTCGCGGGCTTAAAGGCATTGCCCGTGAACTTAATGTTCCAGTTTTAGCACTTAGCCAGCTAAGCCGTTCAGTAGAAAGTCGCAGTCCGCAAATTCCCCAGCTTGCCGACCTACGCGAATCAGGCTCAATTGAACAAGACGCCGATGTGGTAGCATTTATATACCGAGAAGAATATTACAATCCAGAAACCGAAAACAAAAATATTGCTCGTATATTAATTAAGAAACACCGTAACGGACCAACTGATGACGTTGACCTGTACTTTGATCGAGAAAAACAAAGATTTAGGAGCTTGGATACAAAACGTGATCAACCATTCCAATCCTAAATGGTATAATAACTAGCAATAAAATGATAAAAATACGATGGAATGCTTTGGTCGAACTTTGGTATCCGCTAGTGCTAGGTGGGCTAGGGTTACTTATCGCATTAAGCTTAATGAGCTGGAGGTTAGCAGGACTTACTCCTGGGCTCAGTGAAACAGAAATTGCTACCTATAATAGCGCTAATAGTGTTGCCGATATATTTGATAATGCGCTAAACGGTCCATACAAAATTGGAATATATTTGTCTACAAGGGTATTTAATAATGCCTTTGGACTTAGGATAGTTGGTGCACTTATCGGAGTGGTAACGATTGGCTTGTTTTACCTAATAGCACAAAAACTCTTAATAATGCGTAATGCCCTTATTACTACTGTGCTTTTTGCCACATCCAGTATATTTCTGCACACTACAAGACTGGCATCACCTAATGTGATGTTACTAAGCTTACTGGCACTTGTGGCCATCGGGGCGATGGTTAGATTTGACAAGCGCACGGATCTCGGTTGGATTTTAGCAAGCATAATTGTGGCGCTTTCTCTATATACTCCCGGAATTATTATATTCGTGATTATAGGAGCATTGTGGCAGCTACGAAGAGTGAAAAAATCTTTTAGCAACCTAAGTTCTGATATATTAATTATTTGCGCTGTGATTTTTAGCTTATTATTAGCGCCGTTAATCATTAGCATCATCCGCGACCCTGCTTTGGGCGCACAACTTATTGGAATCCCAGAATCATTGCCCAACATTAAAGATTTTGGCGAAAGTTTACTGAGAATTCCGTCTTCGATATTTGCAATATCACCTGATAACCCAGTTTATTGGTTAGGACGCCAGCCTATTTTGGACGTATTTAGTATAGTGATGATTATTTATGGATTAATTTCGCTATTCCGACAATTTAGGCTAGAAAGATTGGTTCTCTTTGTAGGAATATTTGTATTATCTTCAATTTGGATTGCAATTAGCGGTAATCATCAAGCCATAATAATTCTGATACCTTTTTTATATTTGATTATCGGCATGGGAATACAGGACTTCACCGATATTTGGCTAGCCGTATTCCCGCGTAACCCAATTGCACGCTACACGGGATTATGCCTTCTAATTGTAGCAGTAGCATTAACAGTTAACTT
>JALYQY010000019.1 GCA_030855585.1 bacterium
TACGTGGCCTTCAGCGCCAGCGTTAGTCTGTGCGATAGCACCTACTACTGGTGTAGAACCAACGATCCACCCAGGGGTAACTCGGGCATAATCGTCCCACTGATTGGCGTCTCGCCAATTGTTTGGCATGCTGATTTTTGTGGCCACATACCAAGTACAGTATCCATACCAATAGCCGTTGTAGCCGTAATTAGCTTTGTATGCCAAAATCGGTCTAGGTTTGATACCATCTGGAATTACTATTCTGTCACCTAAAATCAAACCTTTTAATTCAGCGTCATTGAATGCAATAATTTCCGAAGCGTTAGCTTTGTAAGTTTCGGCCAGCTTATCTGGAGTATCTCCTACGCCAACTACATATACCATGCCATTTACTGGAGGAATATAAAGTGTATCACCAGGAGTTAAGTCGTCGCCGGTTAAACTATTTGACCATTTTATGCTGTCTGAAGTTACACCGTACTTAGTAGTCAATTTGGCTAATGTGTCGTTTTGCTGAACTATATGTTTAACAATGTCTGCTTTGCTTTTGTAGTTAGGGCTCATTATCAAAGCTTTAGTTACAAATTCGTTTTCTACTGTAGCTGCATCCATATATAAATTGATGACATCAGCTTGGTTAGTTACCGCCAGTTCTTCGGGCAACCCGGTCATTTTAGCAACATTTACAGCGATATCTGCCGCCGTCAGGCTATCAAGTGGGTTAGAAGATTGGCTATTTTCGGCGCCTCTAATACCATAGCTAACATTTTTTGAGCCGGAATTAATAAGTACAATTAAACAAGCTATACCGACAATAAAAATATTGAACGCCAACAACCCAAACCTAATGAAACGATTACGTAATTTACTGCGTTCTGGTGTTGCAGGTACAGCATGATATGGCTTTATTGAGCTGCTAGGTACAGCTTTGCGAGAAACGATGCGAGGCGAATTAGATTTCCTAGGAAGAATATCCAACGTTTGTAACCTTCTCTCTAACTAAATCTCAAATTTGGACTAAACTTAATTGTAGCGGAAAATAACACCTTGAGTCAACCCTAAAATAGCCGTTAAGCCACACCTAAATACTAATTACATAACTTTTTACAGTAAGATGCTACATTCTGATTATGCTCTTCGAGTGTACTGCCAAAATAAGTTTTGCCATCGTCTCCGGCTACAAAATATAAATAGTCAGTGCTAGCCGGATTGGCCACAGCTTGCAAAGAATTAGCCGACACATTACTAATCGGACCTGGTGGCATTCCAGTACGTATGCGAGTGTTATAAGGTGAATCATGGCCAATAGCGATTGACATAGCCTCTACAACGTCATCGTCTGGCAAATCTACCTTATCAATTATGGCTCCGTATAACGCAGTAACGTCCGATCCTAATTGCATATCGATTTTTAATCGCTTCAAAAAGACCTGGGAAACAACTTTACGGTCTTCGGGCTTACTAACCTCTTGCTCAATTATGGACGCCAGCGTAATTCCTTGGTGAATCGTAAGACCTTGGGTATTGATACCCTTCCTCAAAGCTGGAGTTAAAAAACCGGCCATTTCGTCAAGCGACTGTTTTATTATGGTTTGAGGAGTAGTTTCGGCTATTTTTTGGAACGAATCAGGATAAAGATAACCTTCCAAAGAAGCTGCTGCCGGCTTATCTACAAGCGCCGGATGGTTGGCATACCCCTTTGGATCCAAAGCTTTGTCTATAGTAGCAGCCTTAAATCCCTCATCAATAAATCTTTGGCGAATCTGAGCCAAAGTTGTACCGGGCAATATTGTGAACAAGTCCATAGCGACATCTCCTGAAGTTAAAATACCCGCAATCTTAGGCACGTCATAAGATTGTTTAAGTCGATAGGTACCTGCGATAAAATCTTCACCCAAGTTCTGACTTCGGACGTATTGGATAAAGGCACGGTCAGAGCGTATAAGATCTTTTTCTTTCAAGCTATCGGCAACTTGTGGAGCTGTATCACCGCTCTGTACAACAAATACGATGTCATCTTGGGCGCTCGGATTAACCGCACCCAAATTACGCTCGTACAAAGTCTTTATGCCAAAAATAACAAAAACCGCCATCAATACTGCAGCTAGGCCGACAAACAGTGAAGGCTTATGCCATTGACGCCTGGAGTCACTGTTGAATTTGTATGATGTCATGCCGTTAACCTTACGGTGTTATTAAGATAGTCCTGCAAAATAATTGCTGCCGCCTGGCTATCTATATCTTCTTTTTGGTAATTAGTGCCACGGTTTTTAAGTAGACGTTCGGCTTCTAGGCTTGTTGCTGCTTCATCTTGCATGACTATCGGCGCATCGGTAATACTTGCAAGTTGTTTGGCAAATTTGCGCGCCACCTTAGTCTGTTGCGTTTCATTGCCGTTTAAATTTCTAGGAAGCCCAACCACGATAACAGCTATGTTTTCGACACGAATAATTTCTGCTAAAGTTTGCATAATATTGTCGGTTTTTGAAGTATCAATAGTCGCAAACGGTGCCGGTAATCTGGCAATCTCAGAAGCCAATGCCAGCCCAATACGGCGCTCGCCTACATCTATAGCCAGTATATATCTATTGTGATTGTTCATCGGCCTCAGACGGTTCGGTAGCATCGACAGGTTTTTCTATAGTAATTGTTATCTTCTTAGCTGCTTTAGGAGTGGTGTATACCCAGAACGGGCTATAGTCTACAATTACTTCCTCAACACCAGGTAGAGCGCCAATATATTGTTCGGCTTCGCCACGTTTTTTGCCGCGGACGGCTTCTTTGATTGCCTCTTGGTCAAGCTCGGAGCCGGAAACAACGGAAGTCCTAAAGCTAAGTAGCGCCTCGCCAGCCGAGGGCTGATTGTTGATACGCATAATAGCATTGTCTACACCGTGATTTGTTATTGCTTGGCCTTCGGTATCAATCTCGTCTTTTACATCATCTTCGACAAGTTTTTTTAGATCCTCTTTATTTACTCCTAGCATGGTATAAATTATCTCTGCCGTTACCGTAACTTCACTTGCTTCTTTTTTAACTTCTGGAGACGCGGTGACTTTTTGCTTGCCTGTTTTTTTGGTTTCTAAAAGTGCCAGCAAATTTTCGGACTCGAACGCAGTTTTGAATTCGGCTTCTAGCTCAGCATCAATACGTTCAGTAATTTTAGTTAATGCGTCATCTACGTCTTTCTGACTAACTATTTTGACCATTTTGGAGGTTCCACCGCTAAAGCTACCTGAATTACCACCGCTTACGTTACTATATCCACTAACTGTAAACGTTTTGTCACTTCCAATATTAAATTTATCGCCATTTTGTGCAGCTATAACCTCGATTGTATCTGTAAAACGACATCCATCACTAAATATAGGATTAGTTAATTCTGCATTTTCTTGTGTTATGAAATTTAAATTATCAGTACTAACTGCAGTCCCCGAAGGTACTACAACCGGTTCTCCAGGACCACACGTAACAGACAAAGTTACTTGGCCACTAGCCTTAGTTCCATCATCACGCTCTCCTGTGGCGGCAACTTTTTCGGTGTCGATTTTTTTAATTTCTTTTAGCGTGCCTGGGATCTTTTTGTCATTAGCATCAATTTCTGTGATTTTATCGCTGGCTGTAAAATCAAACGAACTTACTAGGCTTGAAGTGTCTGTCTTGATTGTAATAAGTGCCTTTGGCATTAGTGTAACTGCATAAATCCAACCTCCGATAAGTAGTAACAACACCAAACCACCCAAGAACAACCTGGTGCGAAACTTCTCGAAATTTGGAACTTTCAAATGCTTTAATTTTTTGAGCTTGGCAACTGGTCCGGCAACGGCACTCGATGCAGCACCAAAGCCTGGGCTAACATTATCAAGTTCGATTGTTTCTGTATCGTTGTCGTCTTGCTTGGCTGCCAGTGCGCCGATAGACGCGGACATGTCTAATGGCTGACCGTCATCAGCAATAATTTCAGGCTCGTCTGATAATTCAAAGTCTTGGTTAGGATTCGGCGGTATTACTGGCTTACTTTGCAAACTTTTAGCGACATGGAGTCCAGCAACACCTGCCAAAGGCATCAAACCTGCTTCAGAAGTAATAAGTACAAGATTTTTCTTAGAATTTTCGGCAGCTTTTTTAAGCAGCTTCATATTTACTATACTTTGTAGTACTGTGGCTCGCTTTGGCAGAACTAAAGCAATTATCTTCTGATTAGACGTCTTGACCTTGTCGATAATATTGGTTATTTCATCATCGACGTCTATATAAATTGTTTCTTTATTATTGGCAGCCATTATACGCTTAACAACCTGTTAATTCTTTCTTTGATAGAGTCAGACTTGTGGTCGGGGTTTTGCTGATTTAGAGTATCAGCCCCAACTCTTAGTAAACCCATCGCGGTTATGTATGTATGGTCGTTTACTGCGCCAGTTTTGTCAACAATTCCCACCACTTGATCGGGGTCAATATGTTGTACAACAGGTTTGCGTGTAAACGGAAGGCTAGTATACCAGCTAGATTGAGACAATTTATCCATTAATATCTCAAGCGATGATCCACCGCCACACAGCAGAATACGATGCGGCAAGTGATCGAGTTTGGTAAATTCACTTAGAGCCAAATCAACACCAGATAACCAAACTTCTAGCGTCTTGTTGAGTGCATCTAAAACTTGAGCTTTTTTGTGAGCTGGTAGTTTAGATGATTCCACCGCCAATTTTAATATTTCTGCCTGTTCGAAATCAGTCGATAGATCGCGCTCGATAGATCTAGTAAATGCCCGACCACCAATACCGAACATTTTCGTGCCTTCTACGCCACCTTCATTCAAAACGGCTATGTCTGTAGTGCCGCCGCCAACGTCCATCAAAATGGCGTTAAGATTGGCGTTTGGATCATTACCTACGACGCTTCTAGCTACAGCAAAAGGTTCAGCCGCAACAGCCAATAAGTCCAAATTGAGTTCATGAGCAGTGCGTTCGAGGGCACCGATATGAATAAGTGGGGCAAATGCAGTATAAAGTTGAATTTCTACGTCTCTACCCTGAAAACCAAGTGGGCTACTTACGACGTAACCATCTATTGTTATGCTGACTAGCGCACTGTTAACTAACCTTATTTCTACGTCTTTACCACCTAGCTCCCAGGCTAGCTGCTTTTTTGCTTTATCAAGTGCCCGTTGCTGGACCATGCCTATAATTCGTTCGATCTCGGGCATATCTAGAGCTCTGCTAGGGTCTTTGCGAGAAAATCTTACTGTTGTAGTAGCGCCCTTTACAAGCTCACCAGCAATACCTATCACAGCACCACGCACCGAAACGCCAGACATTTTTTCGGCCTGAGACAATGCTTCATCACAGTTGCTAACTACACCAGCGATATCAGCTATTGCGCCGGCTTGCATGTCGGCCAGATCTTGATGAGCCCTACCAACACCAACAATTTCTATCTGATCATCGTTAAGTTTGCCAATCAAGGCTTTGACGTTTTCTGTACCAATATCAAGGGCCAAAATATATTCTGGCTGGTCGGCATCTGAAGGCGAATCACCCCCGAGTAATTTACCCTTTAACTTCTTAAGCATATCCGTAATATTGTAGCACAGCAGAACTGTTATTTACTGATTAAGTCAGTGTAGAATCACCAAACACAAAACCTTTCAATCTTTTGGTCTCTGCTTCTAAATGTGCGATTTCAAATAGGCGTTGAGCCTCTAATGGAGTGACTCTATGTCCCAGTTCTACGCTTATCACCCCGGTTTCTTCGTCAACCACAGCAGTCTTGCCTTCGGGGCTACAAAGGCTTAAGGCTGAAATTGCACTTGCGACTAGATAGGTATCTGCAACATCAAGATTACGTTCGAAAAGAAACATCTTTAGCTTCCTCTTTTATTTTATTAATAATTACTTACCTTTATAGTACGCCCAAAAATGGAATAGAACTAGATTTTTAGAAAAGTACTGCTTTAATACGGCGGATACCCGCTGAACTTGCTTCTTCCTTGAGGATTTTAAATACTTTTCCATCGTCATAAAGTTCAAGCGTGTGCTCAACATGTGGGCCGCCGCAAATTTCAAAACTGAAAGGTTTTTCTGCGCCAAGGGCAATCATCTTATATACTTTTACCGTCTCGCCGTAACGATCTCCGAACTGGCCCAAAGCACCAAGTTGGCCGGTGGCTTCTTGAGTATGATACTCGGCCCAACTGACCTGCAGATCTTTGGTAATCTGTTCGTTGACGATTCTCTCGACTTCATCCAGTTGCTCACGGGTGACTTTTTCTGGATGAGAAAAATCGAATCTTAATCTTTCTTCGGTAATATTACTACCGCGCTGAATTACGTGGTCGCCTAAAACATCACGCAAAGCCTGATACATCAAATGCGTCGCAGTATGGTATTTTTTGTGTTGCTGTGTTTGGCCACCAAGCCCGCCTTTAAACGTACCCTTGGCCGCAGTCTGGCTGCGCTGACGTTGCTCCTGCATTAGAGCTTCGAATTCCTGACGCCAGTTTTGAGATACTTTGACTTCTTGCTTATAAGCTTCTTCTAAGCTAAGTTCGAGCGGAAAACCATATGTGTCGTAAAGTTTGAATACTTCAGCTCCTGTTAAACCGTCTTCTGTTAACTTGCCGAATTCCCGAACGCCAGCTCGCAATGTTTGGCGGAAAACTTTTTCTTCTTTTAGCATAATTTCTGCTACCTTATCACTATTTTCTGCAACTTCTGGAAAATCTTCTTTATAAAGCCCAATCACAACCGGCACAATGTGTTCTAAGAAATTTTGCTCAATGCCTAGGTCAAATGCATGGCGTATGGCGCGTCTGATAAGCCGACGCATTACATAGCCTTGCTCTTTGTTGCTTGGGCTAACGCCGTCTACCGCCAAGAATGTAGCGGCACGCAAATGATCAGCTATCACCCGCATACTTTCGGTATGACTATCATAATTTTTGCCGCTTAATGATTCGAGTTTTTCGATAATCGGCCACATCACACTAATTTTGAAAACGTCTAATGTATTTATTGCAGCCGCCGCGATACGCTCTAAACCACCTCCAAAGTCTACGTTTTGTTTAGGCAATTTCTCAAATTCCTTATCGGTACGCAGATATTCCATAAATACGGAGTTTCCGATTTCCATGTAGCGTCCGCAGTCGCAGTTGGGATGACAATGCTCGCCATAACTAGTGTCATGCTGGATATGATCAAACAAATAAAATACTTCCGAATCTGGTCCGCAAGGTTCGCCGATTTTTACATCTTTGGGTGCGCCGTTTCGACTCCACCAGTTTTTCTCGTCATAAAAAAATATTCGGCCGTCTTGTTCACCAATTTTGTAGCCATTTTCCTCGCTGCCGATATCTACCTGTTTGTTATCTATGCCCTTGTCAGCAAACAGTTTGCTCCATATTTCGGCACTTTCGGTGTCTTTAGGTACATTATATTCCAAAAAACCGCTACAACATGTAACAAATAAACGGCTTGCATCCAGCCCGACAATATCAGTAAGAAATTCAAAAAACCATGGCAATTGATCTGATTTGAAATAATCGCCCAAGCTCCAGTTACCTAGCATTTCAAAAAATGTTGTATGGCGATTGTCTCCGATTTCTTCAATATCTTGAGCACGCAAACAAGTCTGCGAATCAACTAGCCTAGTGCCATCTTGGTGCGGTTCGCCGAGCAAATATGGAATCAGCGGCTGCATACCAGAGCCAGTAAACAGCGTTGACGGATCATTGTAAGGCACAAGCAAAGCGCGCGGAACTACAGCGTGTCCACGCTCCTTAAAAAATTCCAAATAGGACTTACGGATCTCTTGTGCAGTCATTGAATCAATTTTAACAGATACGGATAATAAAGTCACAGCGGTGATTTGCAGCCATACTTTGCTTAACGTATTCGAGGATTTTTAAATCGAACCAGGTGCGTAGGCCTTGCAAAGAAATAGGCGCTAATAATCATTATTAAAATTCCGAGGCTAGCTACAGCAAACATATTCAACCCAGTATTAGCCAAACTACCTGATATGGACGCACCCAAGACGGCAACCGCGACCATCGCCGTTTGACAGTAATCTACTGCCGCTGCTTCACATATCTCATATTCTATATTGTAAGTACCCGCCAGTGTTGCCGCCGGAATGCTGAGCGTTCCATCAGAATTAAAACTGATATTCGTTAGTCCGCCATCATCTGTTACAGACAGAATGTAGTCATTAGGATTAACAGAAGAACCATTGCGGATGTCGTTTAAAAGTACCGAACTTGTGCTATTGCCCGCTACTACTTTTTCTGTACCATCAGTAAAGTCATCGTCAGCCGCAATTGTTACAAAGGGGCTGATACGGTGATAAATATGTATGTCACTGCCTATTCCATCAGTTAAAATATTACTTGCATAAGACAAGAATGCCACATATCGCCCATCTGCAGATATCGGTCCATAAAAAGAATCGTCATTGCCGGGAACCCCAAACACGTCAGTAGAAACTATAGCCGTAATTCCAGTAATGGTATCTTTGATAAATACGTCCTCGTTCCCATTTGTATCTCCAGGAACAAGATTAGAGCTATATGATTCAAATGTCACATACCGTCCATCTGCAGATATGTTGGTTGCATATGTGTAATAACTATTGCCCAGCACTCCTGAAGCGGAAGATGAGACTAAAGTAACATTACCGGTTTGGGTATCTTTGTGAAACACATCTCGTTCTCCATTTGTATCGCCTGCGACAAGATTGGAAGCGGTAGAATTAAATATCACGTATCTGCCGTTTGCAGCAACATACCCATTCGTTGATTCACCGTTGCTCTGCGCTCCGGATGAATCAGTCGAGACACGTGTGGTCGTACCAGTTTGGGTGTCTTTAAGAAAAACATCGTATTGAGCATTCGTGTCTCCAGCAACCAGATTAGTTGCCGAGGAATCAAATACAACGAATCTGCCATCTGCTGAAATATATCCGATATCGGAGTGATCATTACTCTGAGCTCCGCTTGAATCAGTTGAGACGCGAGTAGTAGTATCGGTCTGGGTATCCTTGAGGAATATATC
>JALYQY010000032.1 GCA_030855585.1 bacterium
GCCCCATCCTGATCGAGCCTGCAAGATTTTGCCTCTGTTGATTTGTTCTTCTCGTGAATTTTGATGTGGATAGCCGCTACCACCGACTGATTGCCAAGTACTAAGCGTAAACTGTAAGCCACCATAATAGCCGTTACCGGTGTTAATGGACCAATTGCCGCCTGATTCGCATTTGGCTAGGCTATCCCAGATGCCTCCGCCGCTAACAGCAGGTGCGCTAGTAGCTACGTTAGAAGTTTGAATAGGAGCTATTTTTGTCGTTTGTGAAGATTGCTTTGGCTTTTGTGCAACTATTTTTGGTGGACTAGGAATTGGTCGTGATTTTAACTTTTCGTCTTTGTGCGGGATGCGTAATTTATCACCTGGGTTTATGATGTTTGGATCTTTTAGAGACTCGTTTGCATAAAATAAACGCTCAAATGTTGTATCGTGCTCTTTAGCTATTTTGGTTAGGCTATCGCCTTTTTGTACTTTGATTGTGATTTTTTGGGGCTGTACTGGCTGTATGACTGGTTCTGGACTGGGGCTAATTACTTCGGTAGTAACTTCTATAGAAGTATTAGCCTGAATAGCAATCGATCCTATAGTGTAGGTACTATCTGTTTGTGTCTCCATATTTGCCGATACCGTACTGCCTGCATTGAGCATTAATACGCTTGCAAGTAGCAAACTAATTGATAATGCGACTAGACGCATTTGGTTTATCCTCCTTAACCCCATGTAATTTAGCCAACTTTATTCTTGCCGTTAGGCACGGATGCTGTTAGCTAAGAATCCCTCTTAGATAATATTTTTTATAATTTTGGTGTCAGGAATTCTAGGGTTAATTTGTGCACTCCAACCTCACGAGTAAAAAGGCACAAATTTCAGCCTAGCATCATCAAAACATATGTCAATACTCAGCAAATCTATTTTGTAATCTCAGGTCAATAATGAATCTGTTGTATAAAAAATCTATATTACGTTGTGAAATTTATACAATGAAGTCTAGGTTATGAATGATTCCAAGGGTCTTTATGACTTATTATGTCTACTGTTTTACATGCTTCCTGCATTATCTCGCCGAAGTCTCTTCCATCATCCTGGGCTTCGACAATTTCAGCAAGAGCTTCAAGGGTGCAACGATATCCAATATGTGAAAGCAAAGTTTCAGTAACTCTTTCTTCTACAGAACGTCGGGGTAATAGTTCTACGGGACGATTAAGGACGGCTGGTTGCTGCTGTTGCTGTTGTGTTTGTTCTTGTGCAATTTGTATAAGCCGTGCACGCCTATTAATTCTTTCGGGCGTATGGGGCAAATCATCATCAAAATGCATGCCAAATATTTCGGACATATTTATTTTCCTTTATTTAATAAAACTCTAATTACTATTATACTCTTATTGTCAACATTTTTAAGATTTGTAGCCTGTAAACTGATCGGTTTTGAGTTGGGAATTTGGTAGACCCTCAGGTATTAGTAGCTTGCCAAGTTCTTGCACCATAGTTTCCGGCCCAGAAACGTATATCAGACTGTCTAGCCATGCAGGCGCAATCGAATTAATAATATTTATGTCTATGCGTTCGGTAGTCATCTCAACACGCAGAGTTATGTCTTTGGTCTGCCAAGTTTTTAATTGTTCATAAAATACTGCCGGTTGATCTTGGCTGCTATATAGAAG
Organism: bacterium; assembly: GCA_030855585.1. GTDB lineage: Bacteria > Patescibacteriota > Saccharimonadia > Saccharimonadales > JACDBH01 > JALYQY01. The sequence continues at coordinate 1,662 of JALYQY010000032.1, forward strand.
AGTTGTATTTAGCGGTAATTTTGCATTGATGCGGTCTGAAATTAGACTGCGGAAAGGAGTAATTCCAATACCAGCCGCTATAAATAGCTTAGGCTTGCTACTATCTTGCCAGACAAAATCGCCTTCTATATTGAAGCCATGGATGATGTCCCCCGTTTTTAGTTTGGATAAATTTTGTTTAAATTCGCTATTACTTATTCTGGTTGTAATCTGCAAATGTTCTTCATGAGGCGCTGAAGCAATCGTAAACCGACGCTCGTCTACTCCCCATATCTTTCGGGGTATCTCTAGCCGGATTGATTGCCCAGCCAGCCATTCAATTGACCCTATGGGTTCAAAAAAGAATGACCACACGTCGCCGATCTCGAACTTTTTATCCAGAAACCTTAACTTCATACTTAATAGTATTCTAGACTATATTAGTATTTTATTTGATTTTATTGGTTGCATTTTAATCATAATAACTATTGACGGCGGTAGTAAGCGCGGGTGTATACTTATGCTTAGTCACGTGTGGGCTTATTGGGTCACCTCAAAATTCCTCCGCATGGACTATTACGCAATCAATGTAGCCGGTGATAAGCCGCCTACCATATCAAACTTCGTCAGAGCAGCGTGTACGTTAAGCTGCCACCCCTCATAAATCTTTTAAGTGGAGTGATTTGATATGCGTAATAGTATCTCTTCTGTAATAAACAAAAATGACAAAAAAGAAATCGATGTCTTGTTTAGCTTTAGCGGCCGCGACCAGTATGCCCGCCCCATCCGCTTGACTTGGCGTGGCGAAGAGTACGCTTTAGGCGGCGTGCAGTTTTGGTATGCTGAGCACCGCGCCGGCTGCTTGGTTCATCATTATCGAGTTGGCGATGAGAGTAGCGAATATACGTTTGAATTATCCTTAGAAACCGAAAATTTGACCTGGAAACTCGACAAAGCCGCCAAGATTGGTTTGCGGCCGCACTTTGCTGCTCAAAATCTCGCGGGGGTAATGTCATGAGGGAAAGTACTTTTGCTCAGGATGGCTTGCATTTGAGTGCTCTGCAAGGCATCAGCGAGGAGCGCAGTAAGACGTATATGCAATACGGCGAGCGAGCACCACAGCTGATAACGCAGCAGAGTCTCAAAACCCTTGGCGGGTTGAAGGCTGTGCGTGCAAGCAGGCCAAGGGGGTGCATGACATCATGAGGGAAAGTTTAAACGAGCCCGTCAGCGTGGTGTGGTACTACAACGCTCGTACTCGCCACATGCAGCCTTATATGTTGAGTTGGAACAACCAAGATTATGCTTTGGGCAAAATTGATTTTTGGCATAAGACCTGGAGCGGCAAACATCAAATTCACCATTTTTCTATTGCCGATAAAGACGGCGGTGCGTACTTTAAGCTGGCGCTTGATACAGACACGCTCAATTGGACGTTAGAGGAATACATGACCGCCCATGACGCTAGTATCGTCTATGGGTGAACCGCCTAGACTGGATGGTCATTGGCAGCTTTAAATGATAATTGAAAGGAATAGATATGATGCAAAAAAGAAGAATCAAGCAGCGCGAAGAAGTGCGCAATATTTTACACGCTATGCATTTGGAGCTGGCAGCACATCGCTTGTCGGAGGAGATAGGCGGACGATACCTTGGACCGGTTCGGTTAGATAAGCTGATTGAGGTGTCTCGGACCCAAGTCCTCCTCCGTGAAGGGTAAATCCCAACGATTGGGCAACAGAAACAAGATCTTTAAAACCTTGTGGTCCAAAACGCGGACAATCTACCGGGTAAGGGTTCTGGCCCATAGGTAAGTAGCCCGTATTTCTAGCTACGAATACCGAAGGAATTTCGGGTAGGTGGACGTAAGTTAAAGGTAGTTTTTTAGGGCCGGCAGGCATGATCGTGCGCAAGCCATGTTTTTTCCGAAGTTCGTCGGCAGCTAGCCAGGATACCAGTGGCTTCATAAGTCGTGTAGCTTTTTTGGATGCCTCTGCCGGCAGTTTATCCTGCAGAGATAAATGAGCCAAAAATAAGCCGGCAGCTTCTTTGCGTGAAAACCAAAAATCCTCTAATGATAGTTCTTCCAGGTTTGCCTCGATTGTTGCCATAATTAATAATTACTATACAAATAAACTAGGAAAAGTCAATGCTTATGCTTCGGGTGAAACTTGTTCGGGTGCGGGAATGCTTTGTGTTAAAACTGCCCGCAATACAGGTAGCGCCCGCCCGCTCAGGCCGTGTACAGGTATATATAGCTTTTCTTCTTCGTCCAAAGTAGTTACTACCTCGCTCAAAACTTCCCGTGGTACTAAGGCAGGGCCTCGGCTATCAGATTCTATAAGCGAGCGCTTAAAGCGTGCAAAACGTACCAGTGCACCAAATAGCATGGTGCGCGTAGGAGGATGGATAGGATCTGGGCCTAGATCCAGGGGCATGGATTGAAAATCTTTTAAAGAAAACCCTCTAGGATCGTGCAAATACGGCTCCGACAAGTTCTTTTCACTAGGTCCAGTCTCAATAGTCATAACATAACAATAACATAACAATGAACAAAAAGCAATCTTTACCGCTTAACCCCATAGAGCCGCGGGTCATGCATATTGACCTTAATTCTTGTTTTGCCATCATTGAGCAACAAGCCAACAGACTGCTTAGGGGGAAGCCGGTTGGTGTGGCTGCTTATGATACACCGCGTGGATTTGTGGTAGCCGCTAGCTACGAAGCAAAGTATAAGGGAGTTAAGCTTGGGGTGAATGTCCAAGAAGCTCGCATGCTCTGCCCTGGCATTGTTATCATGACGCCTGATCCGCCCAAGTATCGTGAAGCCCACCGCCTATTTAAGGAGCTGATGCTGGAGTACACCAGCGATGTTACGCCCAAGAGTATCGATGAATTCGTGTTGGATTTGTCTGGCAGCCCTAGGTTGCGCAGTGGCAAGACAATGGAAGAGATTGGTTTGGAAATCAAGGATGGCGTGCGCCGGCGTTTAGGTGAATGGGTAACGGTTAATATCGGCATCGGCCCGAATCGGTTTTTGGCCAAGTATGCCGCCGGTTTTGGTAAGCCAGATGGCATGAAGATAATAGACCATACTAACGTCGAACAAGCCTACGATGGAATGGATTTGATTGATTTGCCCGGTATCAATGTGCGCTACCGTCGTAGATTACAGATGTACGGCATTAATTCACCGCTAGATTTTTTGGCGGCAGATCGGCGGACTCTTGAAAAAGTAGTATTTAAGTCGATAGTTGGTTACTACTGGTATTTGCGTCTGCGGGGATACGAAATTGATAAGTTTGACAGTAAGCATCAGACAATTGGACATCAGTATGCTCTGCCCCATAAAACCTGGGACCGTGACGAATTGTCTAGACTTCTGGTTAAGTTATGCGAAAAGGTTGGTCGGAGATTGCGGCGGGACGGGTTGACGGCCGGTGGCATCCATTTGTACTTGAGTTTTGTTAATTATCAAGAGGCTGGCCCAAAAGCTAATAGTGGGTTTATCGGTGGTGAAAACATGTCCAGTCGCCTATCCTGGCATAAGGGTCAGAAGGTGGGCTATAGGCTATATTCCACAGAGGGTATTTATCGAGCCGCCAAAGCCCTTTTGAAGCTGGCTGAGCTTTATAACAAAGTGCGCGGCATGAGTATCACCGTTTTTGACCTCGATCCCATAGACCCAGAGCAGCTGAGCCTGTTCGATGGAGACGCATCCGCTGGACGCCAGCTTGCGGCCGAGCGCCACATTAGCGATGCCGTAGACGAAATCAATAACCGCTACGGAGAGTTTGTTATAACGCCGGCTACGATGATGGACATGCACGGTGAAATCCTGGATCGTATCGCCTTCGGTAGCGTCCGTGACCTGTAGCCAATAATGGACATTTTTTAAAAAAAATTAGCGGAGCGGCCAAAGCAGGCGTAGAATAATCAGCAGTTCGTAATTTTTAGGGGTAAAAATAATGCTACAGACCGCGCAAGCACTTATCAAACATGTGGGTCACCAGATTGGGTTAAATAAAGATGAAATCGAAGCATTTTTAGAGGTAGATCATGCCCATGAGTTCGAACTAAAACTCAAGAGTGGCAAAAAATTTCAAGCATATAGAATTCAGCACAATAATAAACTTGGGCCTTACAAAGGCGGTATTCGATATCATCCAGGTGTTGATAGGGACGAAGTACAGGCCCTGGCGACACTTATGAGTATTAAAACAGCTGCTGTTGGTCTGCCGCTGGGAGGCGGTAAAGGTGGAATTGCTTTGGATCCTAGAAATCTCGACCAATCCGAATTAGAAGAATTGTCGCGTGAGTATGTGCGCCACCTGGCACCGCATATCGGTCCTGATAAGGACGTACCGGCCCCAGATGTAAGTACAACACCGCAAATTATAGATTGGATGGTAGAAGAGTACGAAAAGCTGACAGGCGACATCTCCAAAGCAAGTTTTACCGGAAAATCTTTGCAAAACGGCGGCAGTAAAGGGCGCGATGCAGCTACTGGGCGCGGCGGAGTTATTGTGCTGTCGAAACTGCGTGAACTTGAGAGTAAGTCCGAACAACCTCTTACCTACGCAGTCCAGGGATTTGGAAATGTAGGGTCGTTTTTTGGATTAGTCGCAGAAAAAGAATTTCCGAACTGGAAAATGATAGCCGCTACCGATTCTAGTGGAGGCATAATTGATCGAGCCGGCCTGAATGTCTCGAAATTAGACGGCTACAAGCGCGGAGGTGGTAAACTGCACGACTTCCCTGTCGGTAAAAAAATAACTAACAAAGAATTGATCGAAATAAAAGTAGATGTACTTGTAATGGCCGCACTAGGAGACGTAATAAACGGAACTAATGCAAAACAAGTAAAAGCAGCTTACATACTTGAGCTAGCCAACGGGCCAGTTAACGAAGCTGCAGCCCAAATTTTGCAAAAAAAAGACATAGTCGTTGTGCCAGATGTACTTGCCAATGCTGGCGGTGTGATTGTGAGTTATCTAGAATGGCTGCAAAACAAATCGTCAACAAGTTGGACTCAGACAAAGGTTAACGCCGAATTAAGGCGTTATCTTGATTCGGCCACCAAGAATATTTTCAATAAGTCGGTAGAACAAAAAGTATCACTTAAAGAAGCGGCCTTTGCAGTTGCTATTAAGCGTATTTTAGGTAAGAAGACATAATTAATAGCATTCTGACCTCAAACTAGTGCAAAATGTAACCTTTTCCACAGAATTTAATTGCCTTTTAACGCTTATGCTCGGTATACTGTAGCTAAGAGTAAAATAAAAGAATTAACATTGAGGGCGATGAAGGTATTAATGCTAGGGTGGGAACTCCCACCGCATAACAGTGGAGGGCTCGGTGTAGCATGCTACCAGCTCTGTAAAGCCCTGTCTTCTAAAGGCGTAGGGATAGAGTTTGTACTTCCCTACACCGCCGATTACAGCGAAATTGATTTTATGAATGTGCACGCTGCCCATCCGCAAGATGTGGCTACAATCATGCGCAGCGGTATTGCTTATGACAGCAATAAATATGGCTATCAGGACGGCAGTGGAGAATGGCTAACC
>JALYQY010000051.1 GCA_030855585.1 bacterium
CTGCTCTACCAACTGAGCTACTTCGGCGGATGTAAAAATATAGTGTTAAGGTGGGTTATAGTCTACGACTCGCGCCTTAAGAACTCTCTCGAAGCTAAAGCTTCTCAATTGGCCAAGCAAGGAAAACTCGGATAGCCACAGGCTATCGTCGCCCACGACCTGCTCGCCTGCGAATGAGCTGCTCTACGAACTGAGCTACTTCGGCTTGAAACAGCTGTAATTCTATCAAAATACAGAGGTGATTGCTATACTGTCTTCGTATGGTCTTTACCAAATTCGAGAGAGGATTCTCGAATTTGAAAGGAGGCGACTTGATCGGGTTGCAATTTTTGCTGAGCAAATTTATTTTGTCAGCAAAAGGGCAGCACGATCATTACACGCTGACGTGCGGGTATCGTATAACGGCTATTATGTATCCTTCCCAAGGATGAAACGAGGGTTCGACTCCCTCTACCCGCACCATTTCCTTAAAGCTTCAAGAACTGTTTGGGGGGCTTGCTTTCCCTGCGTGGGCCAACATATTCAGAGACATCTTTGAAATTAAATTGAATGTGGGCCGCTTTGGCCTTATCGCCCTCAAAACTTACAACCTTTACGATTTCTAATGCGTAGCCTGTATCTATAATCTCAGAATATTGGCCTTCTTTAAGTGCAAAAATTGCATCGGTTAATTTGGCTGGAATGTCCCGATTAGACTGATCAATTACCTCTAGGTATTCACCACCCTCCGATTTTGTAGCCTCGTCCTGCGAATATTTTTCGGCTACTTTTTCGAATGTCTCACCATTTTTGATTTCTAAAAGTGCTGCTTCGGCTTGCTGGCGGGAATCTGTATCAATACTACCGGCCACTTTTCGTGATAATAATTGTTGGCGCAGAGAACGTTTGAAATCATTAACAGACCAACCCCAAAAATCACGCAGCACATCACCAAAAACCTGATCGCTGGTACCGAGCCGATTTTGCTCCCGCACTATTGCAATTTCTTGTTCTACCTCTTGATTAGAGATGCTCACTCCATTCTCTGAAGCAAGTTTTTTGACATAGGCATCGTTAACGACCCGATCCAGTGCCTGTTTTTTAAATTCCGTCAATTGCCGTTGGCCTTCCTCGCTATCAAACCGTAGCTTTTGCTGAGTTTCGTAGTAATGCATGTAGTGTCTTAGCTCAAAAAGATAGTTTTCGTATGATACAAACTGGCCTTCTACCCTTGCCACTGGAAACGGAATTATCTGAGTTACACGGTACATAAACGTCGATGTATTCTGAAACCTATATAGCCCCAAAATTGCATATGCGAAAAAAACCACTACTGTAACGGCAAAAATAATAGAAGATAAAATAATAATCCTATGCCTAGAGTGTTGCAATGGATATATGTATTTACGAGCGCCAGAAAGCACAGCCTCTCGGTGCTCGGCAATAGTATCGTTGGTAATCATCGGTACCTTGGTATTATCCAAAATATCATCTTTGCGCCTGCGTATTTTGTTGAAGGGCTTTTTGGCCAGCTCTTTTGCGTTTTTTAAATGTTTTTTCATAATTTCTTAAGCTTCCTCTGCCTCTATATCTGCACTTTCATCATAGTCACCTTGCTGACTTGGCATATCATAACCGTGATCGCGCAAAATGTGCAGAAGCTCTTTCTGAATCTTGGCAGGATGATGAACGTGATGAATTGTAAGACTCCCTACGTAAGTTTGTATAACTATTGTACCAAAGCCTAAGACCGTTTCTTCGAATCCGCCTATTTCGTAGTTAACCATCTGTATTTGATTAAGCCCAAAGCTTACCATGCTGCGATTAAACATTCCTTTTTGAGTTATCTGGATCAAACGCTGGTCTGTAACAATATATACGCTATAGTACCAACTAATCCAAAACGGGAACATAATTACGGCGGCTAAGACAAATCCTAAGCCTAGACTACCGAAGAAAAAATTAACCGAAGGCAGTTTTTCAGGGTTATTCTCATAAATTACAGTAAGAATAAACGTATAAAGAGTAGGAATAAGAAGACCAATAGATGAGTAAATTAAGGCCTTACGCATAACAACTGGGTGCTTGCGAAAAACCAACAGAACTTCTTCGTCATCAAACTGTTCTTTAAAATAGCGAACCGTTTCGCCGCTTTTAGCCATAAGAGTATTGTAGCAGTTAAAAAACTTTAAGCCGAGAGAATCAAATAATAAAAAATATACTTCGCAATTGTTGGTGCCCCCGCCAGGATTCGAACCTAGAGCTTCTCCTTAGGACGGAGTTGTTTTATCCATTGAACTACGGGGGCGTAGCCCTGATTTTAAACTGTTAGCACATATTTTCCTAAACTAAACTTGTGTTAAGACCTCGTGTACAGTTTTGTAATTAAATAGTTCTGACTCATCAAACCACATACTGATTTCTTTTTTAGCTTCTTCTGGTGTTCCTGAGGCATGCACCAAATTTGCTGCGCCTTTTTTCTTCAAGGAAGCACGGCCTAAACTCAAATGCGCGTAGTCACCTCTAATAGTGCCCGGAGGTGAATCTTTGGGCCCTGTTTTGCCAACCATTTTTCTGACAATCTCAACAACATGACCACCTTCTAGCACCATAGCTAATACAGGAGAAGATTGCATGAACTTTCTAGTTGCGTCTACAATCATTTCACCAATTTCTTCTATTGTTTCACCATATTCTACACCATAGTTATCCCAATCCTCTTTAGTCTTATTACCAACAATTGGTATAAGATCGTCGGGATAATGCTGCTTTAATAATTCCATTTCTGGGACCATCATTTTCATTCCAACTATTTTTAAACCTGCACGTTCAAAACGCGTAATAATTTCACCCGCGATCGCTCTTTGCATAGTATCTGGCTTTAGTATCACTAACGTTCGTTCCATGAATGCTTCCTGTTTAGATTTTACTTATTATAACAAAAATACAATGATTTCTCCATAGTTAACAGATGAAATGGTGAACAAATTAATTACTCATCTTTACATCTGTTAGCAGCACAACTAGAATATGGTTATGTTATTCAGCAAAGCAAAAACAGACTTTTTGGAGCACCTCGAAATAGAGCAAAACCGCTCCCAAAAAACAATTGTTAACTACGATCACTACCTTACCCGGCTCATAGATTTCGCAGGCGAGGATCTAAAAATCTCTGAAATTGATTCTGAGCTACTAAGAAAATGGAGGCTATGGCTAAATCGTCTTGGTACTAACGTATCGGACGAATTGCAGAAGAATACACAGAATTATCATCTCATTGCCTTACGTAGCTTCTTAAGATATTGTGCCAAAAGAGATATTTCGGCACTTGCGCCTGACAAAGTTGAGTTAGCAAAAGTAGTCCGGAAACAAGTTACCTTTTTAAATTCTGACGAGTTAAAACGTCTTTTTGACCAACCTGATATAAGTACCCCTAACGGCCTGCGTGATAGAGCTTTGTTGGAGCTACTATTTTCTAGCGGACTACGTGTATCAGAGTTGGTAGGCCTTGACCAAGATCACATCAATCTTAAACGCAAAGAATTTATGGTCCGCGGCAAAGGCCAAAAAGATCGTCCGATATTTATAAGTGCTGAAGCCGCCGAATGGGTCCAGCGTTATTTAGATAAGCGTGATGATAACGTAAAGCCATTATTTAAAAGAACTAGTGGCAATAAAAAGGTTTCTTTAGACGGTAATTTTTATCGACTAACCGCAAGAAGTGTCCAGCGACTAGTTGCACGTTACGCCATTTTGGCAGGCATTACCAAACATGTAAGCCCGCATACCTTACGACACAGTTTTGCTACGGATTTACTTATGAACGGTGCCGACTTACGATCTGTCCAAGCCATGCTTGGACACAGCAATATAGCGACAACCCAAATATACACCCACGTTACAGACCCACACCTAAAAGAGATTCATAAAAAGTTCCACAACAAAGAACAATAATCCTACTGAATATTACACGACGGGTCAGAGGATGCCCCGGTAGGACGGCTAACATAAGTGTTGCTAGGTATGCCGATGTAACGCTTACAGATTGATTCACCACTAAATACAGCAAATACATCGTGCAACCCGGTCTGTCTAAACAGCAATGGCGCCCTGACTTGTATACGACGATACACGTCATTTGCCTGGCCAGTAGCATCTATTACAGCTTGGCCATCCCGCAACTCTTCTTCGGTTGAGCCGGACAAAGCAGTTACCCTTAGTTTGACCGGGTTATAGTATGAATACATCCTAATATAGTAAGAATTTGAGACTCCTGGACCAACAACGTTGATATTACCGCCGCAGCGGTAGTCACCGGTTGCGGCTGCATCACAACGTGTAAATAATGTACCTCCTTGGTTGTTTGCGCCAGGTAATACCGGGATATTTAGGGTACTGCCGCTGCTAGTAGGATACAAAAAGAATGTATAGCCATTGTCTACCAACGCAGATCTATCATTTTCACTAACGGATGTAGGCACTAGGTCTACACGTACCATGCCTACATTAGCCCCCCAAGCCGCCTCACTTAAAAGTCTAGGGCTTTGTGCACTTGTAGCAGAACTACCTAAGGGCACCGATATTGGTGCAGAGTTGCCGATTGGATCTGAGGGATTAACCGAATCCCACTCAAAAAACAGATTATCGATAACCGTACCGCTAACTGAAGTAATTTGAGAAACGATTGGTTCGCCTAAGCCAGCCTCTGGAACGGTTTCAAATTCAAGATTTGTAGGCGTCGGGTTTACTAATAAGCAGGTAATCTCAATGCCTCTGCTAGCATCAATTTCATAGTCAATATCGCTTGATAAATCATTACAATCTGTAACTTCTGATGTTAAAGGTATGTCTACAATTGCTCTCATTGCACTATTTATACCAGTCTCTGCTGCATAAAATGCCTGGGTATTAAGTGCATCATCTAAAGCTCGGCGTTGAGCTAACCTAGTAATATTTGTAAATCCAATTGTTAGCAACGTCAGGATTCCCATAATCATTAGAACCGAAAAAATCGCAATCAAACCTTGCTGATTGTGGACTACTGATTTATTGGTATTACATTTGTTCATTCTTATTCCTATCATAGCCGTTTTGTTACACTTGTGCTAAATCTGGACACTGCACAAAATTGTCCACCGGCAGTTACGCCCTTACAAATAATTGGATTGACTGGGTCTACAAACAAATCAGTACTGTCACCATAGCTTACTACCAGGCTAATATTCCATAGCTGTCCACTTGGGTTGGCGGTAATGCCTTCGGGAACACGCATGTTAGCACCGAGCATTTCCTGGCCATTGGGCGAAGGTATATCTGCCGTAAGGTCAAGCAACCCACAACTTTGGGTAGTTACTTGGTCGCGCCAGACAACATGTCTAATTTCGCCTAAGTAATTACGTCTTGAGAAAGTATATCGGATATTTCCTACACAAAGAGATTCTACGTTGACACCGTTTATTACACCCGAGCCTGTTCGTCTAAAAATAGCTGGATCTTCTGCTTTTATGCCAAACTGTACACTACTCGCTACATCGTCAACCAGTCGGCGAGCCGTATCTTGGGTACGATTAGTGAGTACCCCTTTGTAATACATTTTACCAACGTGGATAATAGCAAATGAACATACCATAAGTACTATTGAAAAAACTGCCGTGGCTATCATCAGTTCAACAATCGTAAATCCTGCTTGAGAGTTTAGCCTTTTCATTTATTCTAGCCTGTATGCTATTACGGTTTCACTTCTTCTTCCATCGCCGATTCGGTCCCATCTGGTATATATGGTAAATACTTTGCTAGTAGAGTTATATCTGATACCCCTGCTATAAAAATTACTAGTACATTGAGGATCGTAAGCGGTCAAATTATCCAAACTTGCATCGGTTGTTACAGTACCGGAACCAGTGGACACAGCTACACTACCACTCATGCAAAAGCCAGAGCCCCATCTGCTGGTTACACTACTTTGACCAGGCGTTGTCGCCCAAGCAGCTTTTAGAGCCTCTAGTTGACCCTGCGCAAGCCTGGCAGCCTCACTACGTTCTTGATTATCACGCATAGTGGCTATGTTCCTAGTCATAGTAGAGTAAGTTACCGCTAGCACTAAGCTAATAATAGCCACAGCAATTAATACTTCTACGATTGTGTCCCCGCGGTTGTCCAATCTACGCATTATAAACATGCCCCAGTACCAGCTGTATCTAGTGTACTTACTAAACTAGTAGGATTTCCGTCTGCACCAATAGTTATCTCTGCATTTTGTCCGTTTTGACCAGATAAGCATATAATTACTCCTCTGCTCATAGGCAAAAATACTCCTGTATTGACCACCGACCCCGTATACCATACATTTGCTGTAGCAGCGTATAAATCAAGTGGCCCGCTACTACCACTATCGTTGGAGCTTACTCCTCTAGAAAATTTATTTATAAATCCAACCGCAGCTACTTGAGTATTAGTTCCTAAATTTACAATTTTTTCTATTTTCAATTGATAACTGTTGTCATAAAGGGCCTCTACAGACGAAGCAATTACTGGATTAGCTTGTACTAAATTTTCTACATTGTCGGAGCCGACTCCTGAAGCCATCCTGCGTCCAACTAAAGTTCTTACTCTAGTGGATACGCCAGTCGGCGGCTCAGCCTCAATGGTTTTACCCACAAAAATACAGTCTTGCTTAGATCCTGTAGCATCCGTACCGGCTACCAAATTGGGCGGTCCGCTCAAGGAAACTGTACAGCCTATCCCTTCGCTGAAATAGTTACCGTTAACTACTTCGCTCACAATTGTTTCGATTCTTCCTTCATAATTACGGACTGATTGCGTAAACTCAGCCCTGGCTTGCCTGCCTTCGAACAATAAGGCAATAGCCGCAAACATTAACGTAGTCACAGCCAAAACAATCAATGTCTCGGTAATGGTATAGCCTGCCCCCGACCTCCGTAACGGCTTGAGCCGGGCAAGCTGACTTATTCTCAGCCAGCGATTCATAACTGAAGTATAGCATAAGCAGCGCTTGGATGTAGCTAATTTACATCGGCCCGAGCAAATATGACTCATACCAATTTATTAGCCCCTCCCCGAATAATTTCACCAATACTGCAGCGACAATCAAAAATGGGCCAAAAGGAATTCTACTTTTGGCAGATACTTTATTTAGAACCAACCCCGGCAAAACTAAAGCCGTACCCAACATTGAGGCTAATAGTAGCATCAAAAAGCTAAATAGCGGATTGGCAAGTAATAATCCTATCAAAAACCCTAATTTTACGTCTCCACCACCTATCCAGCGACCATTGGAAATAATAAATAACAAATAAAATATACCACCGGCTATAGCTACAGAAGATAATGTCTGAACTATTGCTCTGAGCATATTATCTGTCGATACGATATTAATGGTAGCCAAAACTGCTGCTAATCCCGTTAGCGGAAATACTATACGGTTTGGTAAAAGCATCCAGCGGATATCGTAGACAATCAAAGCCATAAATCCTGGAATAAAAACCAAGAACCAAAAACCAAGATTAATAATGTCGTTCAATCCCAGTGTTCCAACATTCTGATAGGGCCAAAACATATAAAACACCACAAACAAACCAGCTGTAAGTAATTCTACTAAGGGATACTGCCAGCCAATGGACTTACGGCAGTAGCGGCATTTTCCACCTAGGCTTAGCCAGCTGAATAACGGCACCAGATCCTTGGCAGCAAGAGTATGTTTGCAACTTGGACACATTGAACGGCCTTTAAGGATGGATAGATCATGTTCTGGCGGCAAAACAGCATCCTTTTTGGCGTTAGTATGGCCCTTTTCCTGCATAAATACTCGCCAAACAAGCGCATTAACAAAGCTGCCCAAAATCAGGCCAAACACAGCCAGAGCCAAGATAATCATAAGCATAATTCTACCATAAAAAAACAGGCCTGTAATCAGGCCTGTTTTTGCTATAAGGGTGACCTACGAAGCAATACAGCGAGTTATGTTAGCTCCACCGCTCTCTAGTTGATATAAGACTGAGAAGCTACGTGGGCCTGCGCCTGCGGCTACAGCTGTTCCATCGGCCGCACAACCACTGTTAAAGGCAACCGCAGCAGATACTAGGCTTGAGCCAGTAGCTGTGCTATATGTAATG
>JALYQY010000057.1 GCA_030855585.1 bacterium
CCGCTACAGTTGGCTAGTTATTATTCAGTTGCAAGGCTTTATAAGGTATTCTTTGATTCGCAAGGTGAAAACGTTGAAACCAAAACAATGATTAAAGTTGCGTTAGAACTGAACTTTGTTAATCATGTTTTTCCTAGTGGAGGAGTGAGCGGTTTTAGTTATTTAAGTTTGCGATTAAAACGTTTAGGAATAAGTACAGCTAAAAGTACTCTTGCGCAGTTGCTAAGATTTGCGCTGACATTCATATCATTTTTGGCACTTCTGGTAGTGGGTGTATTCGTGCTTTCGTTTAATCAGTCCACTAGCGCATTTATTGTTTTGATTTGTTCTGTAATCATTTTTGGTACGATTTTTGGTTCTGGAGTTGGAATATTTATTATCAGTAATTCAAGTCGGATTAAAGCATTTGTTAGTTGGTTACCGCGAGCTTTAAACTATACATTTAAACTATTACGAATTTCTAAGCGATCTATAATTGATATCGAAAAAGTAGAAAATACACTGGAAGACCTTCATCAAAATTATGTAGTGCTTAGGCAAAACACCAGTTTAATAAAACGATTATTACTGTGGGCATTACTTATAAATATTTTTGAAGTGGCAACTATTTATATGGTTTATATAGCATTTGGAACGCTTATAAATCCAGGAGCTTTAATCATTGCATATGCCGCTGCTAATTTCGCTGGGCTAATTGCGGTACTTCCAGGCGGAGTGGGAGTATACGAAGGTTTGATGACAGCAACTTTGGCAAGCGCCGGCGTTCCACAAGCCTTGGCGTTATCGGCTACGGTAATATACAGAGTGTTATCGATGGTAGTATTTTTGCCAATTGGATATTATTTCTATCACGTAGCACTCGGTAGTGGCGGTGAACAATTCAAGGAAGAACTTAAGCAACTCGGCGATGACACCAATCTTCACTCCTAGCGAATTCGTAGCTCTTGCTAATCAGGCTTTTGAGCAGGCATTTCCAGTCGTAGAAATAGAAGGCGAAGTGCTTAATTTTAAGATTAGTAAAAACCGTTGGGTTTACTTTGATATAGCCGACGAATCATCGAAATTACGTAGTTTTGGTACTGTGTACATCTTGCCTGCACCTGTAGAAGACGGAATGATGGTACGTATAGTTGCTGCACCGCGCCTGCATCCTCAATTTGGATTTAGTCTAAATATACAAAGTCTGCAATTTAGCGGAGAGGGCAACATAAAAAAGGCAAGCGATCTACTGCGATTAAAGCTAGAAAAAGAAGGTTTGTTTTTAGAAGAGCGCAAACGATCAACACCTTATCCACCGCAAAAAATAGCACTTGTTACTTCATCCGAATCGGCGGCTTACAAGGACTTTACAAAAATATTGGCAGCTCGTTATGGTGGAATTGAAATTGAGCTGGCTAATGTTGCAGTGCAGGGAGAAGCGGCCGTGGGGCAGGTGGTCGGTGCAATAGAATGGTTTAACAAACAAGCAAATATTGCCGATGTTTTGGTAGTAATTCGCGGTGGCGGTAGTGCAGATGATTTACAGGCATTCAGCTCTGAACAAGTTGTAAGAGCTGTCGCTGCTAGTAGGATTCCGACTGTTGTTGCGATAGGACATGAAGTTGATATATCTTTAGCGGAATTAGCAGCCGATCTTAGGGCAAGCACGCCTAGTAACGCTGCTGAATTGTTAGTGCCAGATCGCAAAAATATATTGGCTCAATTAAATTTATCAATCAAAAATTTGACGGACTCTGTTGAGTTCATGATGCAAAAATACGAAGAAGATTTAGGAGTTTTGATTGACGAACTAGATGTAGAATCTAAAAATTTTATTAAGCAAGCGGAGGATAATAACAAACAATATCTGCGTACACTGAATGCCTTGAGCCCACAAGCAGTTTTGAAAAGAGGATATAGCATCGTATACAGTCACTCTAAAGTGGTTAGGCAAGCTTTGGATTTAAAAGTTCAAGATAAAATCTCGATAAAATTCTCAGATGGTGAAGTTAAGGCTGAGGTACAATAGTAACAATGATAAAAATCTCCACTAATCAACTCCAGACTGAGCTAGAAGAAATTATTGCCTGGTTTGAATCTGACCAAGCTGATATAGATGGTGCGGCGGCCAAATACGAACGTGGTCTTGCAATTGCCTCAGAACTTCAAAAACGGCTTAAGCAAACTAAAAACAAAATCACAATTCTAAAACAGAACTTTAACGAGACCTAAACATGTCATGGCTAATATTGCTAATGATAGTAGTTTTGGGGCTGTTTAGTTTTGTTTTGTTGTATGGGGCGCCTTATCTGCCAACCTTGAAGAGCCAGCAAGAAGAGGCATTGCTTCTACTCAATTTAAAACCGGGGCAGACAATGGTTGAGCTCGGCAGTGGTGATGGCAGGATGTTAGTTGCTGCTGCAAAGAAAGGAATAAATTCTATAGGCTACGAGCTAAACCCTTTGTTGGCATTTTATTCATGGGTGATTACTCGCCGTTACCATAAGCTTATTACTATTAAATGGGCAAACTTTTGGAATCAACCTTTGCCACTATGTGATGGGATCTATGTGTTTTTGCTGGATAGATTTATGGCAAGACTAGACAAAAAAATATCAATAGAAGTAAAGTCGCCGTTAAAAGTAGTGAGTTATGCATTTAGAGTGCCAAACAAAAAGCCTATAAGGGAAAAGTCAGGCATGTTTATGTACCAATATTCCCCCAAATACCCTAAGTAAAACGAATAATAATCTACCCTGATGACTTGCGATATGCTACCATAATAGTAATATGCATAAGCTTAATCAACAGGGGTCGCTACTAATACCGTTAGTGTTAGTTGTGTTAGTCTTATTTGCGAGTGCTGGGTTCGGCGCATGGGCATATATGGGGCGACAAGATTACAAAAACAATACAGATGCCAAAATTGAAGAAGCTGTTGAGGTGGCAAATGAAAAATTGAGTGATGAGTTAAATGTCGAATTTGCCGAGCTACAGAAAAACCCAAATAATAGATATAAAGGGCCGGTAGCATTTAGTACTTTGCAACTTGTTTATCCTAGAACTTGGAGCGCCTATATAGATGAAGGCGACAGCCGTGCTACAAAAATATTTGGTTATTTTCACCCTAAGTTCGTACCGGCCACAGATTCAGATACATCTTTTGCATTTAGATTTGAAGTTGAAAGTAAAACATACGACGTGATAATGAGAAGCGTTGAAAGCTCAGTAAAATCTGGCAAAGTAAAGGTATCTGCTTATCGTGCGCCGAAAGTTAAGACAGCCCTGGGTTCGCGGGTAGAGGGCGAAATAATTAACAAAAAACAAGGTGTAATGGTAATCTTGCCAGTGCGTGATAAAACCATTAAGATTTGGACAGAAGGTGATACCTACAGGGGTGACTTTGAAAAAATATTGTCACAGTTAAGCTTCGTACCATAACCCCACCATGCTATACTGATTTTACAAGCAGTGGAGGTGACTTAGTTTGGATAAAGTACGACAACAGAGACTAGTTAAGGCTAAGTCAGACGCTTTATTTTTAAATCTAGCCGAGCAAGTCAAGACTCCTTTTTTGCAAATTGCATATGCTGCCGAAATGCTTCAAGCAGCAAGCACTAAAATTTCATCAGAACAATTGCGGCAAGAGATTGCGGTTACTACTAAATCAGCCCTTCAGCTAATTGATGGTTATCTTTTGAGCGTAGAGTTACAGCGTCAATCATCACTGGCACTGGAGTCGGTATCGGTAAGTTCAATTTTGTATGATGCTGCCAGCTCATTAAGTGATTTTGCAAAAGCCAATGGTTGCGCGATTGAGCTGCAGATAGATGGTAAATACGGTCCAGCTATGGGGCACAGGCAGGCTATGTTATCGGCATTAATCAATCTCGGCTACAGCTTGATAGAAGCAAGTACCAAATTACATGATAAAGACGTGCCAAAGGTACGCCTGAGCGTATCACGCACGGCGAAGGGATTTCGAATGGGCGTTTTCATGAACAAGCCAATCACTAAAGTTATGCTTACTCAAGCCAAAGCGCTTACGGGTATTTCTCATCAACCATTTGCAAAAATCGATAGTAATAACGGTAGCGGGATCTTAATAGCCGAATCATTAATGTCTTTGGTCAACGCTCCGCTTCAGACTGTTCGAAGTCGTGGTTATTATGGATTTGCTGCTACATTTCTACCAAGTCGACAGTTAAGCCTGGTTTAAATTATGGCAAATATATTGTTACTGGAGCCTAATCATATGTTGGGATCACGCTACAAAAAATATTTATTAAAACAAGGACATCAAGTTATTCTGACTGAAAATGGTCAGGATGCAGTCTTGCAAGCTGATGCAATGCGACCTGATATAGTTTTGATGGAATTGCTGCTTGCAAACCATAGTGGCGTCGAATTTATATATGAATTTAGATCTTATACGGAATGGCAGAACATCCCAATTGTTGTACTGAGTCGTTTGCGCAAATCACAGGTCTTTAATGACGACAATGTATTAAAGGAACTTGGTATAAATGCTTATATGTACAAACCAGAAACTTCGCTAAAACGTTTGCAAGAGCGGTTAGATGCGCTGGAGCATACAAGCATAATTAAATGAAGCATGAGTCTGCCAACGGTATAATTCTGCGTCGAATCAATTACGGAGAAGCAGACAGAATAATCACTTTCTTAACTGCCGAGTTTGGCAAAATACGGGCTATTGCCAAGGGTGTACGCAAGCAAAAAAGCAAAATGGCTGGCGGTATAGAGCTGTTTAGTGTTTCAGAACTACAATTTATAAAGGGTAAAGGCGACATCGACACCCTAATGTCAACGAGGCTAATAAAACATTATGGCAATGTAGTTAAAGATTTAGAACGAACTCAGTTGGCTTATGATTTTTTAAAAATTATTGATAAAACAGTTGAGGATACGGCTGGGAACGAATATTTTATGGTGTTACACGAATCCATTGCAGCTCTCGATAATGTTAATTTACCGATTACTTTATCGGAAATGTCTTTTGATATGCGTGTTTTGCAGTTGCTTGGGCAGGTGCCAAATTTTGGCGTCGACAGTCTAGGCAATCCTCTAGATGAACTAGCGCAGTATGAATTCGATTTTGAATCTGTGTCGTTTGTTGCAAGTCCCAGCGGTCAGTTCAACAAGAACCATCTGAAGGTTTTACGTTTAATGGCCCACAACTCACCCCAGTCCATGGCTTCTGTGCAGGGAATAGGGCGCTTGGTTGACGAGCTTAAACCAATGGTTCGAAATTTGTTTAGCTATTATGCACCACAGTAGAATGTAAGGTTGTTTACAAATCATTGCAATAATAATGTTGTATAATAAATAATCTATGAAACGAAGCAGACGCCATGGGACAAGCAGGTTAGATGAGATAAACAGGCGCATAGCTTTGCAAGAAGCGGCCTTTAAGATTCAGCTGGAAGGTGAGATTACAGGTGAAAAACCTCCCTCTGCTGCTTATCAACCAGTAACCCGTATAGAACAAATCTTTCCCGCATTAAAAGAACTTGCATCTGGGCAAATGGTTGAAATGGTTACAGTAATACCTACGGAAGTGCCGAAACCTGGTTCGCAGGCATTACCGCCAGATCAAGCCGAAAGACCTACCGTAGTTAACCACCTTCAAGAAGGACCTCTTAAGTAGTTAAACTCCTGTCAAACTAGAAGTTTTTAAGGTATAATTTCTGGCAATGGACGTTGTAAAAATGGATGATATTGTTTCGCTTTGTAAGCGCCGTGGATTTATATTTCAGGGTTCTGAAGTGTATGGTGGTTTGAGTGGTACGTGGGATTATGGGCCGCTAGGTGTAGCGCTTAAACGCAATATTATGAACTTGTGGTGGCAGATGTTTGTCGAATCACGTGATGACATGTACGGCGTGGACGCTGCAATACTGATGAACCAGAAAGTTTGGCAGGCAAGCGGTCACGTTGATACATTTACCGATCCATTGGTGGAATGCTCAAACTGTAAAGCTCGCTTTAGAGAAGATCAAATAGATAAGTCAAAGTGCCCGAATTGTGGCAAAGAAAATACATTTGGTGAAGCACGTCAGTTTAAAATGATGTTTAAAACTAATGTTGGCCCGGTAGAAGATGAATCCAGCGTTAGTTTTTTACGTCCAGAAACAGCTCAGGGTATTTTTACAAATTTTAAAAACGTTGTTGATACCCTGTACCCAGACTTACCATTTGGACTAGCGCAGATGGGCAAGGCATTTCGTAACGAAATAAGTCCGCGCGATTTTATATTTCGATCACGAGAATTCGAGCAAATGGAAATTGAATATTTTATTCATCCCGATAGGTGGGAAGAATCTTTTGAGCAGTGGCGGGTATCAGTTTGGGAATGGATCAAAGCTATGGGATTGCCCGAAGACAAAGTCCATGAACTTGAAGTAGTAGGAGAAGATAGGGCACATTATTCTAAACGGACCATTGATTTTGAATTTGATTTTCCGATTGGCCGTAAAGAACTTCTAGGCCTGGCTTACCGCAGTGATTTTGATTTACAAAACATCGCCCGAGAATCTGGCAAGAGTATGGATTACATTATTAAGGGCACAAACGAAAAGATCGTACCGCATGTTATAGAGCCAAGTTTTGGAGTCGAGCGCACTATTATGGCAGTATTAACGAGCGCATATTATGAAGATGAACAAAATGGTGAAAAACGAGTTTATCTGAAGCTACCTGCACAACTTGCACCTATAAAAATGTGCGTAAGTCCTTTACTCAAGAACAAGCCTGACCTCGTAGAAAAAGCAAAACAGGT
>JALYQY010000064.1 GCA_030855585.1 bacterium
CTGACGGCACTAACATATTAAGCGCTTTGATTTTACCTGTTTGCATAGAATGCTCTGGATGAGAGGAATCAATTACGTGGAAGGCATCATCATTATCAATAATCAGTGGTATTGAATGCGTATCCAAGTATTTAAGTAGTTTATTGGCGGATGCTTCACTGCTAAATGCTGTACGTTGCACAATACAGATGTCCGTACCGGGCTCCAAACTAGTTGTGTCTTGATCGTATAGATTAAAATGATAGTTTTTTCTAAGTGTTTCATCCAGTAATGGACTAATTAATCTTATAAAGGCTGAGCTCTTTGGGTGTGTTGTACCATCTTGGACAATTAAAGCAATTTCCTTCTGGCTTTCTGACCTCTCAATTTGGTAATCGAAAAACTCAACAAGTAAATTCTTTATATACTGGCGTCGCCGGCGCTTTGCAAAAAAGTATTTTCTAAAAATACGCCTGACGGGAGTGGACTTAATCCAAAATTGATCTTTTATTGCTTGCGATAAACTATTAAAATCTCCTGTTTTAATCCAGGACAAAATACTGCGCAATCTTTTTCCAAGAAGGCTCATATATGTAGCCACCATATTAGTAGCAAAAAAATTATCATTCAAACTTCAACTTCAAATTTTTTGTTTGATCACTATACCAGGTAACATCTGAAAAAAGTAAGTATGTCGGTAAACTAGAAACTGAAAATATAAGTAAAGAAATTAATACAAAAGCACCCTTAATCTTAATATTCATATCTAAAAGTTCCAGGATATAATAGTTTGCTGCAATATATATCAAGGGCAAAACTCCAAACAGGTATCTTCCTTGAGTCGCAAAGCCAAATCTTCCTGAGTTCGTGTAAGTCGATAAACTTTCCATAAAAATTAACGACAGATTAAATAACAGAATAATTAAAATTATTGTCATACTATTTTCTTTCCTGCTGTAAAGTCTTGCGAATGCAAAAAAAGCTAGTATCACATAGACATGAATATACTTAAAAATAAACTGATTAGGCAGCATTATCTGGTGAGAAAATATACCATATGTTCTTTCAAACATTAGCGGCACCCAGTCGAAAAAATATTCAAAACTATCTTTTGTGGGAGTTCTTTTGGCATCTAACGCTATGCGTTCATTTCTAGCAAATACTGCATTTTGTCTGCAGTATTCAATTAAATTTATTTCATCGCAACGAGGTGATATCGACTGATAAGTAACAATATTATATCCATACTTATGAACCGCGAAAATTATGAGAACTATTAATATAAATATCATTGGAAAAACTGAGAAATGTTTATAGTTAAGTTTTAAGAAGGTGCTTCCAATTTCATAAAGTTTTGTACGATAGGTCCAGAGTAAAATAAAAACACAAACCGCTGCGATTGGTAGAAAATTTATTTTTACCAATGACCCGGCTACAATAACATTACAGAAAATTAGTAGATCTAAAGGCTTCAATTCTTTTAGCAATCGTAATAGAAATAACACACATACAAGCGATAGCGTAATAAACAAATTATCATAATTTATTGACGATGATAGAAATACAAACATCAAGGTGTTAGAAAGCATGAAAAGGCTTAAGTTTTTAACCAGATTTGAGAGCTTAATTTCAGAAGCGATTTTGAGTGTTATGAATAGGGATAATGCTCCTAAGATTACATTCATAAGACGAATTACAATGTAAGCGATTTCGTTATCTTGAAAGAGTATATAAATAAAACTAAACACATAATGATATAGAAAAAAGGGAATTCGAATTACTTCCCCAAGGTGAAAATAATTATCTTGGTTTGTTATAAATGGTGAAAGATTATTTTCCGCAAATAGCTTGATGAATGAAAGATGATAGCTCTCATCAGGAGGGATACCAAATTTTGTACTTACAGCAAAAAGAATTCCTTGAAGGATAAACCATAAAAAGGTTAATTGTAAAAATAATCTCGTAGAAACAAATTTAAATAAATATTCTATTAGATTATCAAGTCCGAGGTTGTATTTACCTAACATAATTACTAATTAAGTATACTGATTAACCCCTTAGAAGTAAAAGCTTGTATATATTTATGGCTCAGCGTCCGTATCTAAAGCTCACATCCTCGGTTCCATCGTTACCATTATTTAAGTAGAAAGTATTATCTCTCTTCAAACCTATATTACTTTTGCCGTCTCCATTCCAGTCACCCCCCATGGCTTGGTCAGTACTACGTCCGTATCTAAAGCTCACATCCTCGGTTCCATCGTTGCCATAATTAAAGAAGTAAGTATCTCCTCGCTTTAAGCCAATATCATCTTTACCATCTCCATCCCAGTCGCCAACAATAGGTAAGTCACTAGGCTTACCAAAATTGAAGCTCACATCCTCGGTTCCATCATAGTTGTAATTTAAGTAGTATTTATTGCCTCTTTTTAGGCCAATATCTGTTTTTCCATCTCCATTCCAGTCGCCAGCAAGCGCGGTATCTTCCCAGGATCCAAATCTAAATACTACACTTTCTCTTCCATCGTTTTCATTATTCAAGAAGTATTCATTACCTCGCTTCAATCCCGTAGTGGTCTTATTGTCTCCATTCCAATCACCAGCAAAAGCCAGGTCTGGCTCATGGCCAACATTTTTAAGTAGTGCATTTGGGGTGTCGTTACTATCCAGGTTATTGAATGCCTCATCGGAGCTAGAAGGATCACCTGCAATAAGATTATAGTGCACATCTCCGTCAGCTACTGAATCACTAACCCCAGTAATAGTTACCACATTGTTATCTGGCTTATCCCAGTTAGTGGGCGTGATTGTAAGGCTAGTAACTCCGCTAAGAGTACCTTCGGTAGAATCCGATATAGTCAGAGGAATGGTAACGTTAGCGGTTGGGGCAAACCCAAGGCTATATTTAACTGTAGCTGTAGTACCTGATTCAGTAGTAATCTTGTCTGGAACACTCACTTTAATTGGATTCGCGTACGTTGAGCCAAACCAGTCATGATACATTCGCCAAAAGTTTCGATTTCCATATGCGCTACACGAATTACCTGTACCGTATAAATTTTCCAGAGCTGATGCATTGGGCTGGTATGGAGTGTAATTGTATAATCCTGCCGTAGCTTGAGTTTCAATATATAAGTTCGTACCACCACAAGAAGAATTTGGATTATATCTAACGTAGTTAGTGCGTCCAGAACGATGGTTAAAGTAGGTTGGATCTGCGCGGTATCGCTTGTATTGTCGCGCTGCGTTATAAACCTGGTTAAAATAACCGTAATATTCAGAATCACATGGTGCCGTATCTGGACAACCATATCCAGTTGCGCTGCGGTACTGCACAGGCCATGGCCAATCATCAGTTACAAGGCTTTGTTCTTTTTGCAAAAGTATTAGTAATACTTTTTGGTTAACACTACAAGCTCTTGCTACGTCATCTATAATTTGTGCGGATGTTCGACCGGTCTTGGCAGTAATATTTGTACATAGTCCGGACTCACCAGTCTTGGCAGGCGTATCTTGTTTATAAGATTTTAAGCAAATATATGGGGGTAAGGGTTTGCTGTTTGCCGCAGCCCATT
The DNA here is from genome assembly GCA_030855585.1 of bacterium. Lineage (GTDB taxonomy): Bacteria > Patescibacteriota > Saccharimonadia > Saccharimonadales > JACDBH01 > JALYQY01. The sequence goes on from JALYQY010000064.1 coordinate 3,552, forward strand.
GTGCTCGGGTTTGGGTTGAATTATACATTTTTGTTCCATTTGTATCGCACGTTGGAGCTTTAGAATTCAAGAAATTCTGAATCTGAGTTATAGACATAGCATTACCGTTATAAAAAACTGCATCGTCTATAATCCTGCCAGGTTTGAATTGACTGCCACTTAAAGCGCCTGCGCTGCTAAATGGAAGCAGAAAGATTGAGAATGCTAGACCTTGAATTAGTAAGAGTGATTTAATTTTTTTATGCATTTTATTTTACCTCTATTGTGGTTACATCTGATGTACCACTTGCTTTTGAAGAATCGTAACCTAAAGTTGCTTGCCAAACACCTTTCGAAAGTTCACTTACAGGAACTTCAAATAACCCACAACTTGTATCTTGCACATTTTCCAGTGACTGTTTAGATTTAGTAACGGTCACCCCGGACTTCTTGAGATATAACGTGCAAGTTCCACCTCGTTCTATTATACCCGAAACATAACCATTAACCTCCACAATGGAGCCTTCTTGTCCTGCATAGGAAATTATAGGAGTTACGGTGCGTTTTGTTTGATTGTCTGATGGTTGAGGTGATGACTCTATGCCTTCATCTGGGAGAGTGTCCTTGACGATATCTGCTTCTTTCTGTTCATTTTCTGTAGGAGGACCATAATTTATACCTGAATCATCAACAGTTGTAATTTGGTCATCAGTTCTGTTGGCAACATAATTTGTGTACCCAAATCCGAGGCCCGCAAGCAGTACTATTGCTCCTAGCAAAAGTAGAATTTTCCTCGTATGAGAGTTTTTATTTTTTCTTATCATAAAGCTTAACCATTATAGAATATTATTTTTATTTTTGTCAAAAAAGCCCCGCAGATCATCTTAAAGGATTGTAAATTTTACTACCCTGGTCAGTAACTACTCGTAAGTTTTGCTATGCCAAAAAAAATAACGTCCATAGCCACACCCCATAGTCGAGTTGTGATAGTTACAAGCAATGCAAGCTCGGTGGGCATAATTAAACTCAGGAGTGTAAGCTGTACTCCTTCTCGAACCCCTAAGCCACTTGGTGCAAATATTGCCAGCATGCTAATTGCGCCTGCTATATTACCTACACCCATAATGAAGAGCGCATCATTAATT
>JALYQY010000004.1 GCA_030855585.1 bacterium
TATCCCAAGTGACCAAATTTTTCTAATGCCTCTGAGTATTCATGAATCTTGCGCATATCGGAACCCATAGAATCGGGGTAGTTGTCGATAATATGCTTTAGTTTGGCGTGATCAGGCAAATTTTTTAGAATATATTCAATTGCCGTCAAATTACCTAGGTCATGATGTTCTTGCTGGGTAGAAACCAAGCGAAGATTCTTCCGCATGTCTAAAGCGCCCTCGAAATCGTCATCTATTTTGGCGAGTATGTTAAATAACGTAGTTTTGCCGACACCATTACGGCCTACGACACCAATTTTTTCATCATCATCAATAAACAACTCCAGATTATGGAAAAGTTTTTTATTGCCGATGGTTTTGTTTTCTATAAACGCTCTGAGTAACATGACCAAAACATGGTAACACTTTTGTTGGCTCAAGGAGTATTTATATGTTTATTTTGTTATAATGATACTAAGTGATTATTGTTACAAATCTTGTTAAGACCTATGGGAAAAAGGACAGTGCCTTTACTGCTCTTGATGACGTTAGTTTTCAAATTCCAGAAGGTTCTACGGTTGCAATCGTAGGCAAAAGCGGCTCCGGCAAAAGCACATTAATGCATATAATGAGTGGGCTAGACAGTCCTAGTCGCGGTTCGGTAGAAATAGACGGAAATATTTTGACTGCACTAAGCGCAAAAGAAATGGATAAATTCCGGGCCAATGAAATGAGCTTTATTTTTCAGTCTTTTTTCGTCGAGCCTAACCAAACGGCATTTCAAAATGTTATGCTGCCGCTAGAAATTGCAAAGGTCGGTCGGAGGTCGCGTAATTCTAAGGTTTTAGCCGCATTGCAGGCGGTAGAATTAAGCGACAAAGCCGATAGTAAGGCCGCAAATTTATCTGGAGGACAAAAGCAACGATTAGCCATAGCTAGGGCAATCGTAAACAAACCTCAGCTAATTTTTGCTGATGAACCTACTGGTAACCTAGACAGCGTCACTGGAGACATTGTAATTGAGCTTTTGTTTAATATTAATAAAAAAATAGGCAGTACTTTGATTATCGTTACGCATGATGACGAACTTGCTAAACGCTGTAATATACAAATCAAATTAAAAGATGGCAAAATTGAAAAAATAACCAAAAAAAGTGTTAGAAAACCACGCACCACCAAAAGACCGTCAACCAGGTCTCAAACAAGAAGGGTTATATAAGTTTTATGTTTTTGACTGATATATTACGTAGAAGCGGCCGTAGCATCCGAAGTGCCAAAATTCGAACTTTATTAACTGCGCTTGCGATAGCAGTTGGAACTTACGCATTGAGTTTGACATTGGCTGCCAGCAATGGAGCCCAGTCATTTGTCGATAAGATTATCACCGAGAACTTTGACCCAGCGGAATTAATTGTGGCTGCCGACAAATCAGTTATAGACAACGCTGCACCAACTGAACCTCAAGAGTTCGATCCAAACTTTGGTTCTTCACTGAGCGGTGCCGGAGCTACGATACAGGTGAAGCAAATAACTGATGAAGATATAGCAACCATCAGAGGTTTGGAAATTATTGATTCAGTAAGAGAAGGCATACAACTTAATTTGCAATATCTAACTGGAGAAAATAAAAAAAAGTACGTAGCTACGGTGTCTGAGCTCAGTGCAATTCAGAGACCCGAATTGTTGGCAGGAGAACTTAAGGACACTGTAGAAAAAGGGACAATGCTCTTAACAGAAGCCTATCTAAATCCGCTAGGATTTGAAAACGCAGAATTTGCCGTTGGTAAAAAAGTTACACTTGCAGTAGCTAAGCCAGTTACATTGGCAACGCTTAGCCCAGAACTTGTCGCAGAGGTACAAGCAAATCCTGATAGGTTACAAGAATTATCGAAAGCCAATACCGTAAAGGAAGAGCTAACAATCATAGGAGTTCTAAAAAAGCCATCAATTTCACAGCCAGGTACCGAGCTTTATAACTATATTAATAGTGGTGATTTAAGGCGACTATATAACATTAGCAAAGAAGGAACTCCGGAATTTGGTAAATTTCTGACAATTTATGCCAAAGTTAAAAACGGTGGCGATGAGACAACCTTGCAGGCTGCACAAAGAGAATTGGAAGGGCTTGGTTATGGCAGTGTAAGTTCCAAAGAAACACAAGAATTTCTAAATCAAGCAATTGGAATTTTACAGGCAGTGGTTGCAACCTTCGGAGCCATAGCAGTTATTGCCTCAATTTTCGGTATTATAAATACAATGTATATCAGTGTGTTGCAACGGACCAGAGAAATCGGGCTAATGAAAGCGCTAGGTATGCGTAAGCGGGATATCGGACGACTATTTAGGTTTGAAGCGGCATGGATAGGATTCTTTGGTGGACTTATTGGAACTGGTCTATCGTTACTTACGGGCTGGTTGGCAAACCCAGCTATCTCAAAAGCAATTAATTACGAAGGTGATTTGATTATTTTCGAACCCTTACAGGTAGTACTACTTATTATTGCATTAATATCAGTATCTATATTAGCTGGCTGGTTACCTTCACGAAAAGCCGCCAAACTAGACCCAATAGAAGCTTTACGAACAGAGTAATTTGATGAAAATGTTAAATTTAGTTAAATCTAAGAAACATATCATTGCACCTTTTGTAGTCTTTTTCTTATTAATACTATTTATAAATGGCGACACAAAAAGAACAGCACTAAAATATTGCGTTTATGACAGGGGTGGAACGCAGTATTGTGACAAATATCTACAAGCAGAATCAGAACAGTTATCGTTCAGTGCAAATCCTAAGCATTTTTTCATGTCAGACATGGCATTTAGAAATATTTTTAGTCTGATGGGCTTTAGTACCGGTACGATGTCTACATTTTCAACCGAGTTTAGAACCTGGCCGTCTCATAAAAACGGTTCGCCGCAAGATAAGTCACAGTATTACAAAGACGAACAATCTAGAATTAGCTTAGTCTATGATTATAGAAAAAGATTAGTTTTATATTTTGTCTTATTTATAATCGTAGAGACACTCCTTTTAGAAAATTTGTACAATAAATTAAAGATAAGGAAAAAATCATGAAAGCTATTTGGAAAGACAAGATTATTGCAGAAACTGCGAAGGAAAACCTAATTTATATAGAAGGAAACTGGTATTTTCCTCCAAACTCAGTTAACCAAGAGTTTTTGCAAAAAAGTCCAACTCCATACACTTGCCCATGGAAGGGAGTGTGCCAGTATTTTAACGTCGGTCAAGAAGATGACTGGAGTCAAGATAATGCTTGGAGTTATCCTGAGCCCTTTCCTGGAGCAAAAGATATTGTCAAAAAAGACTTCGCAAACTATGTAGCTTTTTGGCGTGACGTTTCTTTTGAGGATTAAGTATGGAAGAAATCAACAAGACCATCATATTTGCGGCAGGTTGTTTTTGGGGTGTACAGTATTATTTTGACCAGGTTCCTGGTGTAGTTGAGACAGAAGTAGGCTATATTGGCGGCAAGACTGACAACCCCAGTTACGAAGCAATATGCTATGAAAATACGGGTCATGCCGAAGCAGTTAAAATTAAGTATGATCCTAGTATTGTTAGTTTAGATTCACTGCTAATACAATTTTTTAGGATGCATGATCCGACTCAGCTCAATCGACAAGGACCAGATGTAGGCACTCAATATCGCTCGGCTACTTTTCCAACATCTACTGAACAGGAAGAAGAGATAAAGGCATTTATACAAAACTGCAGTTCTTTATCAAGCAGTAATATTGTAACGACCATAGAGCTAGGGTACAAGTTCTGGAAAGCCGAAGATTACCACCAAAAATATACCGAGAAAACGGGTCGCGGTATGTGCCATATTCCATATCAAGCGACTTAATCTGTTATCATATTAAGGATGGCACTAAGACAAAAAGCACAAATCAAAAATTTGATTTTTGATTTTGACGGCACACTGGCTGATAGTTTGCCGGCTATGATAGCAGTATTTAATAGTCGAATCCGTGGAGAAGATAACCCTTTAACCAATGATGAAATTGAGCGTTTGCGCGGAATGACTTCGCGAAAAGCTATTAAGAATCTTGGTATTAGATGGTGGCAAATTCCTAAATTTTTGCTACAAGGTATGGGTGATTTTCATGCATTGGTACCAACCCTTAAACCTTTTACGGGGTTGCTAGAAACAGTAGATACTTTATATAAAGATGGCTACCAACTTTTTATAGTGACTTCAAACACTCACGATAATGTTGAATTGTTTTTGAAGAATAATAAACTAGATAAATATTTTGTTGATATGGCAACTGGCGCAGGCTTGTTTAATAAGGCCAAGCACATTCGTCGTTTAATGAAAAAACATGGATTAAAACGTAGTAACACGGTGTATATAGGTGATGAAACTCGCGATATTGCAGCCGCTAGGATGGCAATGGTCAAGCCAGTCTCAGCTGCCTGGGGATTTAATAGCCGTGAAATACTTAAGAAAAAACGCCCTAGCTATCTTATTGATAAACCTAAAGAACTCCTATCAATATTCAATAAGGATTTGTAATGAGACTGCATAGATTTTATATGAAAACTTCGTTAGTTGAATTAACGCATAGTTTTTGGATACACGATGAAAACTTGAGGAACCAGTGGTTAAAAGTTTTGAGGTATAAGCTAGGCGATCAAGTGGTATTGTTTGATGGTATTGCATCAGAACGACTCTATAAATTTGTGCGTATAGAACCTGATGCTGTGCAAATGGAACTTGTAACAGAGTTTGAGCGTAACTTACCCAAGCGGCACGTTTATATGTTTTTTAGTTTGCTAAAAAAAGACAAGAACGACTGGGTATTACAAAAATGTACTGAGCTTGGCGTGCGTAATTTTGTGCCAATAATTGCTGAAAGAAGTGAAAAGACAGGATTTAACATCGATAGGGCAGAAAAAATTGTAATTGAAGCTGCCGAGCAATGTGGTCGTAGTGATATACCCGATGTGCGCGAACCGTTACCACTAGCTACTTTACTAGAAGAGTACAAAGGTAAAATTCAACTATTGGTTTGCGATCAAACTTTGGAAAACGATAAACAGATGAGTGATGATCCAGTTGGTATTTTTGTAGGACCTGAAGGCGGTTGGACAGAAGCAGAGTTGGAATTATTCTCAAGTAATAGTATTGGACATTTGCATTTGGGCAACCTAACGCTACGAGCTGAAACTGCCGCCGTTGCTGCCTCAACAAAGCTGCTACAATAGAGTCCTATGGCAAATAATTATTGGAGAGTACGGAGTCAACCTTATAAGCCAGGACAAAAGGCTCCTTTTAAAGTTTCGCGCAGTAAAATTGAACTTTTCATGCAATGTCAGCGCTGTTTTTGGCTGGATGTTCGGCTTAAAATAACCAGGCCGTCGAGTCCACCGTTCAATATCAATAAAACTATTGATGAATTATTTAAAAAAGAATTTGATAAATATCGTTTAGAAAAAAAGCCACATCCGCTGATGGTGGAATTTGGCGTAGATGCAATTCCATTCGATCACGATCAATTAGATACATGGCGCGAGACATTTGTTGGCGTTACTACTTTGCACGAAGCTACTAATCTACACGTTTTTGGAGGGATTGATGATGTCTGGGTTGATTCTGAAGGAAATTTGATAGTTGTGGATTACAAAGCTACTAGCAAAGACAAAGAAGTTTCAATTGATTCAGACTGGCAGATTGCATACAAGCGACAATTGGAAGTTTATCAATGGCTTTTGCGGCAAAACGGTTTTTCTGTCAGTGACACCGGATATTTTGTCTACGCCAACGGCCGTGTTGATTTAGACGGATTTAATGATCGAGTTGAATTCCGTACAAAAATTATTTCGTACACTGGCAGCGACGCCTGGATAGAGCCGACACTTATTAAAATGAAGCAATGTATGGACAAAAGTGATATGCCGGCAGTCGGCAAGTCGGCCATGGGCGGTGATTGTGAATTCTGTGCTTACGCCCGCGCACGCACGCAGCTAACCATTGAAGCAGTCAAGAAAAAGAAATAAGTTCTACCTTCCAAGTGCAACTATGTTAGGTTTGTTAGATAAATTTATAGTAAAGTTCACTTTAGTTTAGGGCAATTCGATGTAGTTTTAGGTATAATCAGGGCATGATTGATATTCAGTTTGTGCGTGACAATCCGGATTTGGTTGCGGAAAAGAGTAAATTAAAGGGTTATCCTGTTGATGTTGATCTGCTAATAAGACTTGATAATGATCGCCGTGACTTACTTGGACAAGTAGAAGGTTTACGCCAAAGACGAAATGAAAATGCAGACAAAATGAAGAATGGCAAGCCTGAACCCGCATTTATTGAAGATGGTAAGAACATAAAAACCGAACTCGGCAGCCTTGAAGTTAAGCTTGCTGAAGTAGATAGCAACTGGACTAAGCTGTTGAAGCAAGTCCCCAATATGCCCCTAGAGGATGTCCCAGTCGGAGCAAGCGAAGAAGACAATCAAGTCGTATATGAATTTGGTGAAAAGCCAGTATTTGATTTTGAGCCAAAAAATCATGCCGAAATCGCCGAAAGCCGCTTGTGGCTAGACAAAGAGCGAGCAGCCAAAGTGGCCGGCTCTAGGTTTGCCTATATTAAGGGAGATTTAGTAAAGCTCCAATTTGCCTTGATAAACTGGGTGACCGATTTGCTGACAGACGAAAATTCTTTACGCCAAATTGCTGATAGTGCGGGGCTTAATAATGTTTCTTCTCGGCCATTCACGCCTATTTTGCCACCGCTGATGCTCAAGACAGAAGTTTATGATGGTATGGATAGGCTGGAGCCAAGGGAAGATAGATACAAAATCGAAGGTGAAGAACTATGGCTACAAGGTTCGGCCGAGCACGTCTTGGGCAGCATGCACGCAGGTGAAGTGTTTAGCCAAGATGATTTACCGGTTCGTTACTTAGGTTTTGCAACAAGTTTCCGAAAAGAAGCTGGAACATATGGCAAAGACATGGAAGGTCTAATTCGTATGCATCAGTTTGATAAGCTCGAAATGGAGAGTTTTACAACAGGTGAAAACGGTTTGAAAGAACATTTGTTTTTGATAGCGATACAGGAAAATATTTTACAGCGACTTGGACTGCCTTATCGTAAGCTACTTAAGTGTACTTTTGATATTGGTAAACCAAACGCCCGTGGAGTAGATATGGATGTTTGGTTGCCAGGGCAGGGCAAATATCGAGAAACTCACACTGCGGATTATATGACAGATTATCAATCCCGACGATTAAAGATCCGTACTAAAAAAGACGGTGCAATGGAATTAATCCATACCAACGATGCGACAGCATTGGCGTTGGGGCGAGGAATGGTAGGAATTATTGAAAATTTCCAGACGATTGATGGCAAAGTAGTAGTGCCAGATGTGCTACGAAATTATTTAGGCGGCCGAGAAATTCTGTAAAAATTAAAGGGAGGATATTTTAATGATCAGAAAACTCGAAATAACCGGAGTTCATATAGATACAGATGAAAAATTAAAAAAATACGTAATGAAATCCGTTAACAAGTTAGAGCGCTATATACCACGACAAGCTCGCGGCAGTGTTCATGTAGATGTTAAGCTCAAAGAAAGCAAACGTCAGCAGGACAAACAATGTATGGCTGAAATTATTATCCATCTTCCCAAAGAAACGCTGACAGCAAAAGAATCAACTGTAAATTTATTTGCGGCGGTAGATATAGTTGAAGCAAAGCTTAGGAATCAGCTAAAAAAATATAAAAATACTCATACAGATCCACGATTTTATCAGAGGATGACGTTACGATTTAAGCGCGAAAACCCTGGCGAGTAAAATTACAACAACACATTTTTAAATTCTAAGAAGATTTTTATACTTAACAGTGGTACAATTAGTTTTGATTATAAAATTTCAGGGACGAGGACTACCGAGTGAACAATAAGCTCTTGAAGCGTTTGTTGGGTGACCCACAAGCAAAAACAATCCGCAGGCTGCGCAAACGTGCGGTCACAATTAATAGCCTGGAACCTAAGTACAAAAAGTTAACCGATGCCAAGCTCAAGGCTCAGACAGAAGAGCTTAAAAAACGCCTAGAAAAAGAATCGTTAGATACTATTTTGCCTGATGCGTTCGCAGTAGTACGTGAGGCGGCCAACAGAGTGTTAGGGCAGCGTCATTTTGATGTGCAACTAATGGGTGGAATGGTTTTGCATGAAGGCAACATTGCAGAAATGAAAACTGGTGAAGGTAAGACTTTAGTTGCAACTTTGCCAATTTATTTAAATGCACTTACAGGCAAAGGTGCACATTTCGTTACTGTTAATGATTATCTGGCTCAGCGTGACGCCGGTTGGATGGGGCAAATTTATAATTTCTTAGGACTCAGTACAGGTGTAATTATTCCGGATCAATCATATATTTATGATCCTACATATACCAACAAAGATCATGCAGATGAACGATTTAGGCATTTGCGACCTGCCTCACGACAAGAGGCATATAGGGCTGATATAACCTATGGAACTAATAACGAATTTGGTTTTGATTATTTGCGCGATAATATGGTGCGAGAAACAGAACAGCTAAGACAGCGTGAATTGCATTATGCGATTGTTGACGAAGCCGACTCGATACTGATAGACGAAGCTAGAACTCCATTGATTATTTCAGCACCAGCAGTAGCATCCGGCGCAAGCTATAGCCAGTTTTCTAAGGTTGTCCGCAATCTAAAGCCAGAACATTATGAAATTGATGAGAAGCGCCGCAGTGTCATTTTGACAGATGATGGAGTAGAAAAAATTGAAAAAATTTTAGGTATCAAAGATTTATATTCCACAGATAATATCCGAACGATTTATCACTTAGACCAGGCCTTGAAAGCTCAGCTTTTATTCAAGCGTGACAAAGATTACGTTGTAACAAAAGATGGTGAGATTGTGATTGTAGATCAGTTCACGGGTCGTTTGCTAAAGGGCCGACGTTACAATGAAGGCTTGCATCAAGCTATCGAAGCCAAAGAAAGCGTAGATGTCCAGGAAGAATCAATGACTCTTGCTACGATTAGTTTCCAGAACTTATTTAGGTTATACGACAAGCTATCCGGAATGACTGGTACCGCCTTGACCGAAAGCGAAGAGTTCCATCAAATATATAAGCTTGATGTAGTAGAAATTCCGCCCAACCGTAAACTAGTTCGTGAAGATCGCTCGGACAGAATTTATAAGACCGAAGCAGGCAAGTTCAACGCTATAGTAAAAGAAGTAAAGTCTCTAAATAAAAAGGGACAGCCAGTGCTAATTGGTACTGTTTCGATTGAAAAGAACGAGGCTTTAGGCAATGCTCTTAAAAAAGCTGGTGTGCCACACCAAGTATTGAATGCAAAAAATAATGAAAAAGAAGCAGCAATTGTAGCAAAAGCAGGAGAAAAAGGTGCAGTAACCTTAGCAACAAATATTGCAGGTCGTGGCACCGACATTGTCTTAAGTGAAGACACAAAAAAACTCGGTGGCCTATTTGTTCTAGGCTCCGAGAGACATGAATCACGTCGAATTGATAATCAGCTCCGAGGGCGTTCTGGCCGACAAGGCGATCCTGGTATGACGCAGTTTTTTGTAAGTACCGAAGATGAACTAATGCGAGTATTCGGTGGCGATAGAATCGGAGGCTTAATGGAGCGACTTAAGGTTGATGATGAAACACCAATTGAAAATCGCCTGATCAGCAAGAGCTTAGAATCTGCCCAAAAGAAAGTCGAAGGCTTTAACTTCGATATGCGTAAAAACGTTGTTCAATATGATGACGTCATGAATCGTCACCGTAAAGCCGTATATGCTATGCGCCGAGAAATACTCTTGCAGGCAAGTATAAAAAAACGGGTCAAAGTATTTATTGATGAAGAAGTAGATTTGATGGTGGCATCACCTGAATCATTAACAGAAACATTTGAATCAATATTGACTGAAATATTTCCATTTGATGAATCTACACTTGATCGTTTGTTTGATGCCGAACCAAGCAAGTTTGCCAAAGTTTTAAAAACCGAAATTCAAGAACTTTATGATGCGCGTGAGGCGTCATTTGGAGTGGAAGTAATACGTAAAATCGAGCGAGATACTTACCTTCAAATCCTAGATAATTTGTGGATGCAACATCTTGAAAATATGGATCATTTGCGAGAAGGTATTCATTGGTTAAGTGTTGGTCAAAAAGATCCACTGGTTGAATATAGACGTCAATCACAAGTGCTGTTCGCGGAAATGCAAATTAATTTGCGCCACGATGTGCTGAGGAGCATTTTCCATGCTAGATTGATTGACCCTGAAGATCTAGAAGAACCTATTGAAACAGAACTTACTAGGGCTGCTAGAAGC
>JALYQY010000020.1 GCA_030855585.1 bacterium
AAAATAGATAAACCAAATACTATTAATAAGGCATACAATAATGATGATGGAGCTTTAATTTGAATTGGCCCCGAAAAGCCTAATATTACTGTAGATGCAATTATAGTTATATGACCAACTAAGCCAAGACTGCCATTAATCGCCATTACTGAGCCTGATTCTAGAGCAGTGTGACCCTGTTTTTGAAGATACCTTATATTTAATGCCAAGCCTCCCAAACCAGCCGGCACCAACTTGGTTGTCAAACCGCTGGCGATTTGTACCAATAAAGTCTTACTAAACTCAATCTTTTTGATACTTAGAGCAATTAGAGAACAGCTGGCAAATACATAACTGCCAAATAGTGCCATTACAGCTAATAATATCCATGCTTGATCAGCACCACGAATTGTCTGAAGACTTTTGCTCAAGCTATCTGTTTGACGAAATATAACCATAGCTAGCAACAATATGGCGACAATAATTAATAGATATGCTAATTTTTTGGAGCTAATTTTCATTTATTTTTAGTTATAGCTTTAGTGTATCACGCAGAAATATTTGCTTACAGGGGTTGTACTAAATGCTATCCATAAGCATAATAGTCGTTAACATGACCAAAACGAAAAAAGATATCGGTGCAATACTAGACAAAGACGGCGCATCCTTCAGGGTTTGGGCACCATTCGCTACTGGGGTATCTGTAACAGGAACATTCAATAACTGGGACAAAACTGGATTAGAGTCGGAAAATGACGGCTATTGGTTTGGGTTTGTAGCTGGTGCTCAAGCTGGTCAAGAATATAAATATGTTATACACACCGACAATGGTGAGCTGTTTAAGAATGACCCTAGGTCTCTTCAATTAACCACAACTGCTGGTAATTCGGTTCTAACCGATACGACATTTGACTGGGAAGGTGACGATTTTGCGGCGCCACCACAGCATAAAACTGTAATTTATGAATTACACATTGGCACTTTTTTCCGACCAGATCTGTCGGTGCAGGGAACTTTTGCATCGGCTACTGAAAAACTGGATTATTTGCAAAAACTGGGTATTAACATGATTGAAATCATGCCTATAAACAGCATGCCTCAAGACCGCGGATGGGGCTATGCACCTAATTATATTTACGCGATTGAAAGTCTGTACGGCGGGCGTCATCAGTTTTTAGAATTCGTCAAAGCTGCACATAAGCGCGGAATTGGAATAACTCTTGACGTGGTTTATAACCATTTTGGACCAGGAGAAGGACTAGATTTATGGCAGTTTGACGGCTGGAGCCAAGACAATAAAGGTGGTATTTATTTTTATAATGATTGGCGTAGTTCAACACCTTGGGGCGAAACACGGCCTGATTATGGCAGGCTAGAAGTCCAACAATATATATTGGACAACGTAAAAATGTGGTTGCACGATTGCCATATTGACGGGCTACGTTTAGATTCTACAATTTTTTTGCGTAATGTAGCAGGCCATAATAACGACCCGTCCAATGATATACAAGAAGGCTGGTGGTTGATGCAAAATATCAACAGACTAGCGCATAAGATTAAACCAAATGCACTGGTTATCGCAGAAGATTCATCTGGCAACGAATTTATCACAAAAACCACTGAACAAGATGGCGCTGGTTTTTCGGCTCAATGGGAGGTTACTTTTCCTAATGTTTTGCGCCAAGCTATGAATGCAGTCAACGATAATGACCGAAACCTTACGGCGATCTGCGACATACTAACCCAAAATTATAATGGTGACGCATTTCAACGCGTAGTCTACAGCGACTCTCACGATACAGACGCCAACGGCAGCAGACGTCTAAACGAAGAAATTTCTCCTGGCCAAGCCGACAACGTCATTGCCCGCAAACGTACGTTGGTGGCCGCAGCAATTGTATTGACCACGCCAGGCATACCGATGTTATTTCAGGGCCAAGAGTTTATGCAAGATGGCTATTTTAACGATTGGCAAGCATTGGAATGGGAGAGAGCCAATAAATTCTCCGGCATAGTATCGGCCCATTGCGACTTGATTAATTTAAGGCTAAACACGCACTTAAATAGCGCTGGCTTAAGCGGTCATAGTCTCAAAATCTTGCATCTAGACGATAGCAACAAAGTACTCGCATATCATAGATGGGACAAAGGCGGGCCAGGCGATGATGTAATAGTAGTAATAAATTTTTCAAATCAAAAGCTAGAAGGCTACTTATTGGCATTTCCTCGTGAAGGCAACTGGCATGTTCGCTTTAACAGCAGCTGGCAAGGATATAGCCCTGATTTTAAACAAAGCGGCACCACAGAATTAAGCGTTAAAAACGGAGATGGAAGTTTGGATCTAGCGCCTTATTCGGTCCAAATATTATCACAAGATTAAACATGCATATCTCACGCAAAATAAATACATTCTCTAATCAACATCCATTTGTTGGACCAATAACTTGGATATTGTGTGTTCAGTTTTTTGTTGTTCAATACATCGTAGCTTCAGCTTGGAAAATCCCTCACAGCTGGAATTCCAATACAATTAGCGACCTTGGTAATACAACCTGTGGAGCATATGGAGATAGATTTGTATGCTCACCTATGCACTCGCTAATGAATAGCTCATTTGGGATTTTAGGCATAAGTATGGCAATTGGTAGCGCATTGATTTATTACGGATTTAAACGCACTACTAAATCATATATAGGATTCAGCTTGATGGCAGTTGCTGGCGTTGGAACATGGTTTGTGGGTGTTTTTCCAGAAGACACAATAGGTATCTTACATACTTTTGGTGCAGCATTGCCGTTTTTATTTGGTAATTTATCTTTAATAATCCTGGGTCTAGAACTTGATATGCCAAGGTTACTTAAATTTTACACTTTGTTTTCAGGCACAATTGCACTAATCGCACTAGTGCTATTTTTATCTGAAAATTACCTTATATTTGCTATAGGCGGTATGGAGCGAATTGTTGCATATCCACAAACTATTTGGATGATAGTATTTGGAGTTTATATTTCAGCAAATCGAATACGAACCGAGAACATATTACATTAAACATTCCATTTACTAGATAAATGTTATCGCAGTAATGATAAACTATTAAAGTAATGCGTAGTGGAGCTTATCAATACAGCGGCAAGCCGCGTCATTCAAATCGTAAATATCTAATTATTCTCCCTGTAATACTACTAATAGCCGGTTTTGCAGCCTACAGCCAATTTTTTGCCGCCAGTCCAGAAGAAAAAGCCATAGAGCAGCTACAATTTGATACAAGTCTAACCGAATCAGAAAAACAAACTATACGTAACGCCATACAAACACAGTCTAAAACTTATGACGGTATACTCACTGCTAAAATTAGTAGCTCCTTGGATGCTGCTAAAATCTCAAGCGTATTGCAAGCTTACGTGCCCGTAACTAATGTCTACGCTCCTCGCCAAGAAATAACTAAGAGCGAATTAGCCAAAGAAACCATTTACATTCCGGCCGATACTGAAGAACTTGTGCGCTCTGCAATTGCCGAATCGCTGGGGTCCAATTTAAATAAACTACTACCCCTACCAGGCAAGTTAGATAATTTAACAAGATCACAAATTGCTCTTGTACCAGCTGATCAGATTAGCTCAAAGATTAAACTACTCCATTTGGACAAAAATTACTACCTGGACTCCTTCTCAAAAGGAGCTATTTTCAGACAAGCACTGTTCGAAGGCGAATCTTCTACTGTTTTGGACGATTTAAAATTAAATAACTTAAGTAACCAAGATAATGTCGCAAAAATTAATATGACTGGTGTCACCGCACTTACTAGGCTAATGATGCGTAAACTAAGTACCGTTGAAGATGCCAAACATTTTAGCGCTAAGATTGGAGACTTTTTGTCAGACGCCGATATTACCCATATTTCTAACGAGGTTTCATTTAAAGAAAATTGCGCATACAGTAGAGTTTTATTTTGTTCACCCCCTGAAATGATAGAAACGCTAAAAGATAGTGGTGTTGACTTGGTAGAGCTTACCGGCAACCACAACAATGACTTAGGATCAACGTACAACACCGAATCAATAAAGCTCTACCAAAGCTTGGGCTGGAAAACAGTAGGCGGCGGTTTAAACGAAGTCGAGGCAGCCAAGCCGTATGCTTCTGAAGTTAAAGGCAACAAGATAACTTTTATCGCCTACAATATGGCAGATGGAGCGAATAGCGGTGCCATAGCTAAAACCACTACTGCTGGGGCAAACCTATACACTGAAACAAAGGCCACTAGAGATATTAAAGCTGCCAAAGATAACGCCGAGTTTGTGATAGTTAATATCCAGTATGCCGAGTGCCAAGCTTACCCAGTTGGTTATGTCGAATTTCCACAGTGTGACGGTACAATTGGTGGACAGCAAGCTGCCTTTCAAAAAATGATAGATTTGGGCGCAGATATGGTAGTTGGATCTTCCGCCCACCAACCTCAAACTTACGAACTATACAAAGGCAAGCCAATTTATTACGGACTAGGAAATATGTACTTTGAGCAAATTCAGTGGCCGGGGACTGAAAGGGGCATCATCTTAACTCATTATTTTAACGGTAATAAGCTTTTACAAACCAAATTAACTCCAACCGTTTATGACCGAGAATTTCAACCACAAGTTACGTCAAATGACGAGGCCGTATATTTGCTAGGGCGGTTAGACGCTGCACGATAGAAATTATCTAACTAACATTAAAACTTATAATTTGTATCTCCAAAAACTTTAAGCTTTGTTTATAAATCTTAAGTTTATTTATACAATATATAATATGAATTCCATAAAAACTATTTATGCACGAATTGATGTTCCTCTAGATATGGAAGATACTTTTGCGTTGGTAACCAATTGGGAATTTCAGCAAAAATGGGTACTAGCTACAAAAGTTTGGGGAGTTGGAGAAACCTCAAATAAACTCGGCGGCAAAATTGAAGCTTTTACAGGATTAAAAAAGCTAGGCTTCTTGGACACAATGACAATAACAAAATGGGACCCACCTAATCTATGTGAAGTGACTCATACTGGAAGCGTAGTTAAAGGCTCAGGAATATTTGAAGTAAGCAATCTAGACAACAAGACTTTCTTAACATGGACAGAAACTACAATTATACCATTCGGTTTTATCGGAAAATTTGGCTGGATTATAGTTTCGCCGTTTATTAAATTGGGAATGATAATTTCACTTAGACGTTTTAGAAAACTTTTATAAACAACCGGACTACGCTGGAATAGGTCTGGCTTTTTTAATTTTGGGTGCCCTTGCTGTACTTATGACTTCTGCAGATCATTAAAATCTTGTGGATATAGAAGGATTTGGTCCTATTGCCAATGAGATTTATCGTAGAGAATCTAAAACAGGTAGGGTTACCCCGGCGACATTTTTGGTCAAAGGACTTCACTCTTATATTGTTTTTTTGTGATCTACTTGGTTACAACAATCAATCGAAACACATGGATAAAACTATTTTATTTCATAAGTAAGTGATTTTTTGGTTAAACTAATATTATGACAATACCTATCCCTCACTCTATACTTAAACTTATGTATATCTTCTTTGTTAGCGCCGCGGTAATACTTTTGGGAATAGTATTTCTTGCATTTACTCCACGTGATAGAGCTTTGTTTTCAAGCCAAGAACAATCATTTGACTGGGAGGGGCAGTCTAGAAAATTTGTACTTTCACAAGGTTCACAGCCTACCCCCGACTCAAAATTACTACTAGGTCTGCACGGTTTTGGTGATTCGCCTAGGCGCTTTGCGTATTACACTGGACTCCATAATACAGTCGGTGAAAGCGATATAGTTTTGTACCCTTCAGCTACAAAGCCCACCGAAGCTAAACAAAAAACTGGCTGGAATGCCGCTTTCTGCTGCGGTAGCGGATGGTTTAACAAAGTCGATGATGTTGGCTTTTTAAGTCAGCTTGCTATATCGCAGGCCGAAGCGCACGGTATTTCTCCTGAAAATATATTTGTTGTAGGATTCTCTAATGGAGCGTTTATGGCTCAACGATTGAGTGCAGAGCGCCCAGATGTATTTAAAGCTGCCGCTGCTCGCTCCGGTAGTATCGGCACCAAGAAACAAAGTTTATCAATCAAGCAACCTGTACCAATTTACTTATCTCATGGCGAGCAAGATACAACCGTTCCGTTCACAGGTGGTGTAGGTAAGAGTGACCCGGACTTTGACTGGAAGTCATTTTCTGAGACTATTGCTGCATGGAAAGAGGCAAATGGAACAAATGCCCCTACTGTCGTTAACACTCACCCAAATGAAGCTCATATATGGCATGATTGGCGGCTAATTAATTTCTGGCATAAAAAGCCTCAAGGCAGCAAAGATATTGTTACTTTCTTCGACTCACTTTAACGAAAGAATTCGCCTTGTCACGAATCAAAAATAGATTCGTTATGACAACCTAAAAATCCAGTTGGTTTAGGGCTAAAGGTTCGGGGAGTGCCGCTGGCACTACCGTTCGAATTCCTAAAACCAAGAGCCATGAAAAAAGACCCACTTACGCGAGTCTCTTTTTTTGGCTGGGGAGGAGGGATTTGACCTCATGGGCAAATCAAAAATAGATTTGCCAACATGACCCTTGCGGGCGGTGGGCGGCCACAGTCCACTGGACTGTGGCGTTCGAATCCCTCAACTCGCACAGGCCAAAATAAAAAGCCCTAACCTACTGTCGTAGGAGGGCTTCATATTTTGGCTGGGGAGGAGGGATTTGAACCCCCGAATGCCAGTACCAAAAACTGGTGCCTTACCACTTGGCCACTCCCCATAGTATTAAATTGCGATTACTAGTTTAACGTCATCTCGGACAAGTTTGGTACTGGCTGCCAGTACTACTGATAAATTCCTTGCCTATAGTAATAGCTAATGCCTTACCACTTGGCCACTCCACATATAGTATGTCGCAATACTAATAAAGTCACCAAGACAATAATTATAAACTATACTTTACAGCTGATTATTGTAACAGATCGTATCTGTTATGACCAGAATATACGAATAAAATTGTAAGCAAACCATACCTTTGATTTGTAATATATTTCATGGCTTGAAAAGCACGAACATCTTAAAGTACTAGTACCAAGGGAGTTTTTAGTGAAAAAGTTAATAATAATTGCAACAATAGTCGGCGTTTTTTCGTTTAGCAACCTAGCTACTGCAAATTCGCCAGATCCGACCAGTTCGCCTCCAAGTCAAACACATTGGAGCTCGTTTAGTGAACTAAATGACATTAAAATACCAGATGAAATATTGATGGATATTCAGATGGAATTCCAAGGTTTTGCCGTTACAAAAGCTGCCAAAGTAAACCGTAATGACCGAGAACTATACCAACTACGTGTTGATAAAAGTGACATACCAATAAACTATGATGGTTTTTACTTATACTTTGATCGGGACTGGAAATTCGTGGAGAGGGAGGATATCCAGGCTCCGGCACCAGTGTTTCGCTCAAATCCAACCAACGACAATGTAGACAATCAAGAAGATACCCTCAGGACATCTGAAGAGGCCGAAGAAGCCGAACCGATAGAAGACGAACGTCCTGTTGGGGGCAGTGGCGGTAATGACGATGACAAACCACAGCCAAAACCGGTACCAGAGCCTACTCCAGAACCTACGCCTGAACCAGAGCCAGAACCTGCTCCAGAAGTACCCACAAACCCTGCTGTAGAAGATTAAAGGCATATTTCAACAATTTTAAAATGCATCGACAAACGTATTCGTCATTATTCGCTGACGGTAAATTGACCGACGATTTGAGAGTCGCGATGGTCATGGAACGTAAATTCACCGACTTCATTGAGCGTTACTGTCTCTGGCCGAGCATCATCAAGTACAATTTCGTACTTACCGCCGTAGCTTACATCGTCAGGGTGCGTGCCGAATGCTATTTCGCGAACTTTTGGGTCTTCGTTTATGAACGTGAGCGTGTCACACCTTTTTGCCTCCAGTAGCCCAGGCCTAACATCGTCATCACGTATGACTACTGAGTGATTCGTTTTATTCTCATCACAGGCGCCTGTATCACGGCCGTCTATTTGAGCGATGTTTTCGTCTTGGGCGAGTCTGGTGGTGTACTCTTGTGGCGACATATTCTTATAAAGATTGTCCATAATAAACAGGGAAGCACCAATTGTTACGATGATAACGCCCGCAGTCGCAAAAAAGAAAACGACATTATAGAGTGGTTTTGGTCCACGCCCCAGGTGCAGGAAGAAGATTAACTGGATCGCCATCTGCACAACAGCGATTCCGAGTATGGCGGCCAATAACTCGCTACCACTTAGCCCTTTATTGACGACAAGGTGGTAAGGGATAAAGGTGAAGATCAAAGACAGAATAAAGCCAATCACATATGACCTGATTGATCCGTGCTCTTTTGAATGGTTGGTGTGATGTTCTGTGTTCATACAAATGCCATTAGATACACTACGGTAAATATAAATATCCAAACGATATCAAGGAAGTGCCAGAATAAGCTAAGCAGTGCTAGCTTGCGCACCATGTGACTGGTCAAGCCACGTTTCTTCACATAAACCATCAAAATACCCAGCCACAACAAGCCTGATGTTATATGCAAACCGTGCGTGCCCACAAGTACAAAGAATGAGGACAAGAAGGCATTGACCGTCATGGTGTGGCCTTCGTGGATGAACTCATAGAATTCATAAAGCTCAATGCCCAAGAAAGCGAGACCTAACATGAATGTGATGCCAAACCAGGCAAGGGTATTGCCCTTCAAACCTCTGCGAGCATAGATCATCCCTACGCCGGCGGTAAAGCTGCTGGTTAACAGTATCAGTGTTTCGGCGAGAGCTAGACTAGGGCTAAATAAATCTCTTCCTGCCGGACCACCCATCGTGTTGTTCCTAAGCACCGCAAAGACTGCAAACAGCACTGCAAACATTAAAAGGTCTGTCATCAAATACACCCAGAAACCAAACATCGTTCGATCGGTTGCGGCTTCTTCGTGCTCTTTATTTATTGACGCGTGATGGCTGATCATTGCTTTCTCCTAAGCAGTCCAAATGCCCACGCAAGCACAATCTTCACAAACTCAATCAGTCCCATATCCTCTTCATTATCGTCGCGGTTACTCTCCACAACTTTGGCTTTGGCGGTTCTGGCAAGCTCCATCTTTTCCACTTCTGCAGCAGGAATTGTGTATTCAGTATGCTCATCAAACAGCCGCATTACCATAACCACAATTATGCCGATAACTGACAGTGCTGCCAACCAATTCATATGCCATACAAATCCAAAACCACCTAAGAAAGCAAAAATAGAAATGTAAATTCCGGAGGCAGTGTTCTTGGGCATATGAATGTCTTCGTAGTGAATTTGTTTTTTTGGTGAATGTTTCATTTCCCAAAAAGCGTCTCGCGTTGTTACTTCTGGAATAACTGCAAAGTTATAACTTGGGGGAGGCGAGGCAGTTGACCATTCCAATGTACGGCTTTCCCATGGATCGCCGGTTGTGTCTGCCAAACGGCGTTTTTGCATAAAACTGGCAATAATTTGCACAGCTTGAAGCGCAACGCCAAACGCAATAATAAGAGAACCAACTAGTGACATAATAAAGAACGGTTGCCAGCCTGTCGACGCATCATACCTATCAAGTCGCCGTGTCGCCCCCATCAGTCCCAAGATATACAGAGGTGTAAAGGACACAAAGAATCCAACAACCCAGGCAATAACCGAATACCGACCAATTCTTTCGTTCAAGCGAATGCCCGCCATCTTGGGGAACCAGTAGGTAAAGCCAGCAAAAATACCAAACAGCACGCCGCCGACAGCCGTGGAGTGAAAGTGGGCTACCAAGAACAGGCTGTTATGAAGTTGGAAGTCAACAGGGGGAATGGCCAGCAAAATGCCGGTTATGCCACCAATCGCAAACACCGAGACAAAGGCCAGGAACCACAGCATCGGCGTCGTGAATCGTATGCTGCCTTTGTATAACGTACCTATCCAAACAAATAGCAGCACCGTCGTAGGAATCCCGATAAGCATTGTCGCGACGCCAAAGGCTGAGTTTACATCTGCGCCAGCTCCCATGGTAAAGAAGTGGTGCAACCAGACCATCAAAGAAATTGACGCGACGCCGATTATACCTGCCACCGCAGTTTTATAGAACGCTACCGGCTTGCGGCTAAAGGTTGATACGACTTCCGAGAATATACCAAAGGACGGTAGCATAATGATATAGACTTCCGGGTGACCCCACATCCAAATCAAGTTGGTATACATCATCGGATTACCACCACCAGTTGTCGTAAAGAAATGTGTCCCTAAATATCGGTCAAAGAACAGTAGAAAAATTGTCATAGTAAGCAGCGGAAAGACGGTAACAACCATGATCATGCTACATAAACTACCCCATGTAAACAGCGGCATCTTCATTAACGACATGCCTTTGGCACGCATCTTAAGAATCGTCATTATAAAGTTAATACCACCCAAGGTTGTACCAATACCCGAGATCTGCAGACTCCACACCCAATAATCCATACCGACCCCTGGACTGAATTCCGGACCAGAAAGCGGTGCCACAGCCAGCCAGCCGGTCGCGGCATACTCGCCACCAACAAAGAAGAACATATTTATCATCACAACACCCGCTATATACAGCCAAAAACCTAGCGTGTTCAAAAACGGTGATGCTAAATCTCGTGCGCCAATTTGCAAGGGAACAATATAGTTTACAAACCCAAATATGAGCGCCATCGCCACAAAGAAAACCATAATATTACCATGTGCCGTAAATATTTCTTGGTAATGCTGGGCCGACAAATAACCCCCCGAATCAGCAGCCAAAGATTGTTGCAGCCACAGCATGATGGCATCCAAGCCGCCTCGCATAAGCATAGCGCCACCAGCGATGAAGTACATAATACCGATCTTTTTTGGGTCAACTGATGTGAGCCATTCTTTCCATAGCCATGTCCAGCGTTTTTTGTAAGTAATGATGCCCAGTATTGCCAGCCCCATCAGACCAAACGATAACGAGCCAGCTATGGTGTGCCACTCGTGCGGCAGGGCAGTGGCATCAAGTCTGCCTAGCAAAAACTCTCTCATTAGTGACCACCCTCGGTTTCTGTGTGCTCACTATGAGCAGTGCCATGTGAACCAGCATATTTTTTTAATAGTTTTTCAAACAACTCTTGATTAGTAGGGCTATAGTAGGTAGCGATAGAATTAAATTCACTCGGCTTAAGAAGACTACTATATGAAACACCGTCGAGCACTTCGGAACCCTGAACAATACCTTCCGCCCATGAGTCAAAATCCTCTTTTTGACTAACGCGTGTGGTAAATCTCATGCCAGCAAAGCCGTGTCCGTTAATCTCGGCAGCACCACCGTCATAATCACCAATTGTGTCTGCCATAAGATTGAGAGGATTCACATGGTCAGTCATTGCATACAACATACCGCCCAAGTGAGGGATCCAAAAAGAATTCATTGGTGCCTCGTCTGCTGTTAATTCAAAACGGATTGGCGTGTCAACCGGTATCTGCACATAGTTCACCGTCGCAATATCCTGCTCGGGGTACATAAACAACCACTTCCACTGCATCGCAACTACCCGAATCACTAGCTCTTTGTTTTCTGATGCTATTGCACGTTGAGGCTCGAGCTTTTGTGTAGCTGGGAGCATAATTGATATTAATATAGCGCACACAAGCATTGGAGACGCCCATGCAGTCAAAAGTAGTAGCTTACTACGCCCAGCGTTAGAATTGTACTCAACTTTATGATTGGACTCACGATATTTCCAGGCAAAAAAGTAGATAAAGAATAATACAATCGCCGCAAAGGCCAACATTATGGAGGTCGAGACTAAAAGCAATCTAAACTGTTCATTCGCTATGAACCCTCTCGGGTTGAGGAGTGCAATATCTTTGCCCCTTAAAAGGACCATCGTCAGATAGCAAAAAGCAAACAAGCCCAAAAAGGTTAACCCAACGAGCAAGCCGGAAGTGCGTTT
This sequence comes from bacterium, assembly GCA_030855585.1. GTDB lineage: Bacteria > Patescibacteriota > Saccharimonadia > Saccharimonadales > JACDBH01 > JALYQY01. The sequence continues at coordinate 11,997 of JALYQY010000020.1, forward strand.
TTTGCTTTTAGCCATCATTCCCTTAGTAATTACTATATTCATAACCACTATAACATGCATAGTTCGGACTTTTAAAGTCATACTGTAGAATTAAATTAATGTTTAGAGCTTATTATCGGCTTATTAAGCCGCGGGTGATGTATGGCAATCTTATTACAACCGTCGCCGGCTTTTTATTTGCAGCCAACGGCAATATTAATTGGAGCTTATTTGCTGCAACGATTATTGGTACATCACTAGTTATATCAAGCGCCTGTGTAATCAATAACTATTTAGATCAAGATATTGACGCCTTAATGGATCGCACCAAATCAAGGCCGTTGATTACCGGACAGGTCAGCGGACAAGCAGCAATTATTTTTGGAACTGCTTTAGGCTTAATCGGTCTGGCAATACTGATTTTACTTACCAATTTGCTAGTCACAGTCATTGGCATACTTGGCTGGATTGTCTATGTCTGGCTTTACGGAGCCTTAGGCAAGCGCAAAAGCGTGCATGGTACCTTGGTTGGCAGTATCAGCGGAGCAGCACCTATCTTGGCCGGCTATGTTGCTGTTACTAACAGCTTAGATGTTACTGGTGCGTTATTATTTGCCATTTTGTTTTTCTGGCAAATGCCTGAGTTTTATTCGATATCAATTTTTCGTCGTAATGAATACGCAAAGGCAAACATACCAGTAAGCGCTGTGGTTCGTGGCGTACCGGCAACTAAAAGGCAGATTTTTGCTTTTACTCTACTTACTGTTATATGTAGCTTACTGTTAATTATCAACGGACCAGCTGGCTGGATTTATTTTGTTGTCATGTTAGCACTTGGCATTCGCTGGCTACAACTGGCAGCAGAGGGCCTAATAACTAGAGACGACAGCGCTTGGGCCAGACGTAACTTCAATTACTCATTGATATATTTAGTAATATTCAGTCTTATTATTTCGATTAATCCTTGGTTGCCATAAGTTTGCTATAATATTAAAAGTATAAGAGGGATAATATGATAAATAGATTTGAACAGGCGCCGTCTGATCACGTTACAGAACGCATCATAGATATAACTGGTTTGGAGAGATTTCGAGAAGATACCTTTCCTTATAAAAATGCTCTGATATCTCTAGAGGATTATATTGGAAATGTTGGCAACGCTAGTCCTATGGCACGATTCAGTTTTGAGGAACTTGCTGCACTACCAGAAGATGACCCAGAATTTCCTAATAAAATAGCAGATATTGAAGGATTTGTTTCCTCTTATATGCACTTAAGAAAGGATGAAAACGGTGAGTGGGTCCGTGACGATAGAAGCTCCAATTAATCGGGATACTTATGAGCAAGTACAAGAGTTTGCTGAGCCTAATTTAGAAGCACTGGCCAATACTGGTACTTTAAAGCAGGTACAAGAGTTTACGGACTTTTCTGAACCTAAGCCAGAAGCACAATCCTATTCGCTAGAGCAGATTATGAAAGTCTGCCCATTCTTAGGCAGTATGTCGATCGAACGTGCAGCTAGTTATGTAGAATCAATGCCGGTGGGAATGCTTGAGCAGTTTACCGAAGAAAAAACTCGTGCTGCCAAAAAGCATGAAGAGCATAGTTATTTATCCGAATTTGGTAGCCAGCCTCGCCAAAAAACGGAGCCCCTTATTAAGCCAAGATCTGAAACCGCTAATAATTCATCAGTCCATCAACCTGAAATAGAACTTCCAGAATCACCTCAGGAATTTGTTCCAGAAACCACCAAACCCTTTAGGCTTGAATTAGTTGATACTCCGATTGACCCTAAAATAACTAATGAAGTAGGAAATTTAAACGCTCAAGTTAATGAACAATACCACGATGAATTCCAAAAATCTACAGATGTCCCAGAAAAGTTGGACATAAAAGTAGTTACAAATCCAACAATGGCAGATATTAAAGCAACAGCGAAGCAAGCTATGTACGTAGAAGAATCGTCATCACTAATTACTTCTTATCATAAATTGGATAAAGCAGAAACAGAGCCACCAGCTATAATTACTACACCAGATAAACAAGCTACAATTTTACAAAAAAGTGTGTTAGCTTTGGAATCTGATACTTTATACCAAGCTACGGTTTCAGCAGAACTATTTGTTGATAATTTAGCTCAGGATTATACACAGTACGAACCTGTAAAAGAACAGTTGGGTGAATTTGCAGAGACACCAACTACTGATACTCCAAGTCTTAATCCAACAGCAAAAGCACCGGAAAAAACTGATTTAGAAAGCTCCAAAATCCCAGTCGATGTCAACATAGAAACTTTTGAAGTTTTCGCTACTACAGAACAAAATCCTTTAAACCAAGAAAATACTATTCAGATTATTGAACCTAAATTTGTCGACGAAAATTTAACAGATTTGGAGCCGCCCGAAATAGATATCGCTGTATTTACAAATGAGTTACAGGATATTTTTAATGATCAGGCTGATTCTGCAGAGCAGCATTCAGCAATATTTACTGAGCATACATCAGGCCTGAGCGTTACTCGGTCATCGTCAATTACTGAGCTATTTACCCATAATATCGATTCACAACAGACAAGACTGGGTAGCAACGAACAGGGGGAGGATTTGGTTTCCGATGCTATATTTAGGCTAAAAGAAATGGCTACAATATCAGCAGACCAAGAAGAAGCACCAAAGCTTAACGAGCAAGTTATTAATGATTTAATTACCGCACTTATCCATTTAGGCTATGAGGAGCCACGCAAATTATTAATTGCCTACGCTCGCTCCCACAGCGTACAAGAACTGTTTGCAGAAATCGAACAGCAGCTGCCCGAAATTTTAAAACTAATCGATTACCAGCAACATCTCTTATTCGTACTTTCCAAGGCTATCAGCCGTAGCGACCGACACAATAATGCCGCTGGTAAACTTTTGGGGTTATTAATCCCACATAATGAACAAGTTTCGGCAATGGCGGCATAAGTATCGCAATTACTTTATGATCATAGTACATATTTTTCTAGCAATAAGCGCTCTAGCTTTATCAATTTATAGCAACTTTAGTCCTAGCTTAAACAAGCTCAGTATTAGCTATTTCATGGCTGGCGGCACACTTACTAGCGGTATACTGCTAATTTTTATCAATAACGCATCTATCTTGCGTACCTGCCTCAGCGGTATCGTGTTTTTTGCTGTAGTCTCATTACTAAACGAACTTGCTAGGCATAAACTAGTCGCTTAATAAAAACTAACATATGTCTTTTTGGTTAGGGGAGTTCAACCGGTAGGTCCACCTATGCCTACGTGGCACGCAATTAGGAAGGATATTACCCTACCATTATGCAAGTCTACTAAAAGTGATTACGGACATGGGAAAATGAGTAATCCCATGTAGCATCAGCTTTTTTGTGTGGATTAAAGATATTTTGAGGATCGTAAATTTCTTTGATTTCCTTAAACAAAGTAACAATTTTCTTGCCGTACATTTCCTCTAACCAAGGGCCGCGCACCAGGCCATCATTGTGCTCGCCGCTCAAACTTCCACCGTATTTAAGTATTAGTTCGTTAACTTCACGCATGCTTGGCTCTAGCTTGGCGCGCTCTTTTGGATCTTCCAGCTTCATGAGCGGGATGATATGAAAATTACCATCGCCCATGTGCCCAGCTATAGTAGCCAGAAGTTTGTACTTCTTTAGAATTTTACGAAGCTTTGGCAAAAACACTGGCAAGTATTCTGGGTTTACAACTAAATCATCGATATAGGGGGCAGTATGCTTATCTTTGACTTTATCACGCAACAACTTAAAACTCGCCCGACGCATTATCCAGAATTTCTTGGCTTTAGCTTCTGTTTCATCTTCTTCAAACAATGATTGATGTTTAAACGCAGACAAATCTTTACGCATGTTAGATACTTTTTCGGCAACTTCTTCAGGAGTATCTCCATTAAACTCTACTAATAACACCATTTTTGGGATTCCGCGGAATAACATTAGTGCATTTGGAATAAGTTTAATGGCTAATTTTATAGTTTCCGCCCAGCCAATAAGCTTATGAAACGAGAGAAACAGCCTAAAACTAAGCATTAAAGTATAGTTATCAAAACCTTCAAAAGTAGCTGGCTTATGTGTCAAAACTTTATTAATAATTTTGCCCAAAGGTTTAATATCTCGTAAAAATATCACTAAAGTTCCGCTAAACTTTGGTGCTGGTACAAGATTAAACTTAGCTTCTGTATTAAGACCCAAAGTACCCTGAGCTCCGACAAACAACTTAGTAAGATCAAAAATTTCAGATTCGCGGTTCCATACATTCCACAAATGATAACCCGTAGAATCCTTACTTACTTTTGGTCGAGCAGCTTGAATTATTTCATAATTTTTTTCTAGTAAATTAAATGTTCGTCGATAAAAATCACCTTCGAAATTTTTTTGTTTCATCTTAACATCTAGTTGCTTGCGGGTTAGGGGACGAATAATATATTCGTTACCATCGCTTAAAATCATTTTAAGCTCAGTTACAAAATTATCAATTTTGCCATATTGCAAAGATTTTTCGCCACCAGAGTTATTGTTGACCATGCCACCAATCGTACACATATCACGGCTGGCAGGATAAGGGGGCAGCAAGGCGCCATGCATTAATGTCTGTTTTTCGAAATCACGGTAATAGACACCCGGCTGGGTGATAGCGTCGTTGTCAGAAACTTTGATAATATTTGTAAAATGTTTTGTAAAGTCAGCTATAATCGAATCATTGATTGCGCCACCTGACATATCTGTTCCTGCTGATCGAGCAGTAACGCTTAAGCCAGGGAAAACAGCTTTTTGTTTATTAATTGCACGCACAAGAGTTTTAACATCGTTTGCATCTTTAGGAAATACCACTAACTCTGGGCGAATTTCGAACAACGAAGCGTCATGGCTATATAGATCTTTAGCAGTGGCAGAGACATCTACGCCACCCCTAAAGCCATCGGCCTGCAATATTTTTATTATTTTCTGCATTGTACTTAACTATAAGCTTATCGGTTTAAGCGACTGTTAGCAAGATACTTATGCTTTTTATTTTTAGCCTGTATAATATAAATTAAGTCTAAAAGTAATAATGGTAAAATCTAAAAATTAAATGAAAAAATCTGAAGTAGTAATAGTGGGTGGTGGATTTGGCGGTATAAAAGCCGCCCTAGAACTAGCTGGCCACCCATCATTTCATGTAACTCTGGTGTCTAATAAACCATTTTTTGAATATTATCCAACTATGTATCACACTGCTACAGGCGGTAGTAAAGTTGTATCTTCGATACCTTTAGGTGAGGTTTTTGCTGGCAAGCGTATAGAAATCTTGATCGATACTGCTGCAAAATTAGACCGAACCAAAAAAACTATCAGACTGGCCAGCGGAAATAAGCTACAGTATGACGTGCTGATAATGGCTCTTGGCACAATTACCAATTATTTTGGTATACCTGGTATGGATAAGTACTCTTTTGGGATCAAGTCACTTAAAGATACAGAAGTTTTAAAAGCACACTTGCATAATCAAATGACCGATAAGCTTGATCCAGACGCGCATTACAT
>JALYQY010000036.1 GCA_030855585.1 bacterium
CGGATGCTATTACCTACTATTGAATTAACCAAGAAACCTAATATTCCGACAAGTATCATTGAAGAGATAGAAATCGCTACTGTCAGTTCCAATAGTGTATAGCCATTTTGATTAAGTTTACTCACTGGCCTATACCTATAATTCCTATAAACGAACTTTGTTTTATTGTCTTTGTGCTACTGCCTTCTTTGTAGGCAATAGTAACATCAACCCGTCTAAGGCCTACCTCTGGTTCAGATACGTAGACAGATCCTGATTTTGGGCTAGGCAGATCGGCCGGCAAATTAGTACTAAAGTCTATAGTGCTATCAGGCTCTAGCGCACCGTATTGGGAGTTTCTTAGTGATTCAATCTGTTTTTCGCCGGCACGGGTAGCCAACACCAAGTTGTAACTTCGACGTTGAGTAACTTCTATTGTGATAAATAGATTGGTAATCCCAACAACAGTCATACCCATTAGTAATATAGCTGCCAATAGTTCGACGAGCGTGAAGCCCTTCTGATTTTCACCGATCATGCTTATGTTTTAGCATATCATGTCCAGGCTCGCTGCGAAACTTGTATAAGCAGTACAAAAAACCGGCTGCGATAAGCAGCCGGTTTAAACTATCTATTAGTTTTATGTACTATTACTGATTGACGCTGTTAAGAACATAGTTGCCACTGGCATCTGCATCCTTGTCATCATCGTTTTCCAGATCAGTAGTCAATGTGTATGACTGGCTGTCTGCAGCAGGAGCATAAGTATATGCATCTGTTCGAGGACCTGTTGTTTCGTCAGCTGTAGGCGCTGGGCTCATGTCAGCAAGTGCTGCTGGATATGCGTCATTGTCACCGAAGTGAGTTTCGAGCTTCTGCTGAAGGTTTTTTAGCTCATTTTTGCGATCGGCGTCACGGCCGCGCTTCTGGGCAGCAAAGAGGTTTGGCAGAGCCAAAGCAACCAAGATACCGATGATTACGATTACTACCAACAGTTCAATGATGGTGAAACCTTTTTGATTTGATTTTCGCATTTTAATTACCACTCCTTAGAATGCTTGTATTTTATTAATACCTTCAAATGTAAACGTTTATGGTTATAATGTCAATAAAAACAGAGGCGCTTTTTACACAGCACCTTGAATATTAAGGATCGGCCCAAGCACGCTCATTACTATAAATCCAACCACGCCGCCTAAGCCAACAATCAATATTGGCTCGATTATTGATGACAGGCTGCTGGTGATTTGATCGACTTCTTCTTCGTAAAATTCTGCAACCTTGTCCAAAACTTCGCCAATTTTTCCAGTTTCCTCGCCCACGGCCGTCATCTGTATAATTATTGCTGGTAGTATATTGCTGCTAGCTAAAGAATCAGCAATATTTGAGCCGTTTTTTATCATGCCGATACTATCTTGCAACCCTTTTTTGACTACAAGGTTAGTTAGGGCTTTGCTGGTTACTTCCAATGAATCGATGACAGTTACACCGGCTGCCATCAGAGAGCTAAAGGTGCGGGCAAAGCGGGCGACGTTTACTTTTAGAATAATGTTTCCAAATATTGGGATTTTTAGCAATAACTTATGAAACATGTATTTGCCCTTATAGGTGGCTGTAACTCGCTTGAAGATAAATATCGTACCTATAATTATAGCTATCAAAATGTACCACTTTGTTGTCATGAAGGTACTTATGGCCATAATCAGTTTGGTTTGCGGCGGCAACTCTCCACCGGCTTCTGACAAAATTGCGGCCAGTTTTGGGATAACACCTACCATCAAGAATGTGACTGCGCCGGCGGCTACCATAGTAACTACTATTGGATAAACCATAGCACTCTTAAATTTTGCCTTGATGCTAGCATCTTTTTCTACTTGGTTGGCTAATCGGTTCATAATTTGATCCAATATACCGCCGGTTTCGCCGGCGCTGACCATGTTTACATAGACTTCACTAAAAGCTTTAGGGTGTTTGGCCATACTATCTGATAGCTGGGCTCCGCCTTGGACGTCTGTAGATACTTGTTCTAATACGGTTTTGAGTGCAGCCGAGCTGGATTGCTCTTTTAATGTATTTAGCGCCCTAAGCATCGGTACACCAGCCGAAACCATTGTCGCAAATTGCCTAGTAAATACCACAATAGCCTTTGACTTGATCTTGTTACTACCAGGCAATTTGATGTTCATATTCATGCCGCCGGCCTTAGCATTCTTAAGCGAGACGGGTGTCAGGCCTTTTTTACGTAGTTGTTCGGCAGCTTCTTGGCGGCTGATGGCATTAAGCTTACCGTTCTGGTGGTTTCCTGAATCATCTTTGGCTGTGTAAGCAAATTCTGTCATATTTTTTCCATTTAATTTTCGTTGGTTGCGGTTACGCGCAAGATTTCTTCTATTGTACTTTGTCCGCGCAAGGCTTTTATAAATCCATCCAGCTGCATACTAATCATACCTTCTTTGATAGATTGCTGATTGATAACTTCGCTTGTCGAATTGGCCACGATCAATTTTTGGATGTTTTCTGAGTTGTGGAGTACTTCATAAATACCAATGCGGCCTTTGTAGCCGGTTTTGTTGCAGTTGGCGCAGCCTTTGTCGCTGGCTTTAAATATTCGGGTAATTTTTAAATCCGTAGTGCTTAAGGAGTCGCTAGGTTGTTTGCCCTGAGGAGTTTTGCCGATGCCGCCTTCTAATGCCTGTATTTCTAGATCATGAATATAGTGCATTTTGGCATTGTCTTCGACGCCAAAAGTTTCCTGAATTCGCTTCATCATCGCTGCGTCAGGTTCTATAACTTCTTTGCACTCTATACATAATCTTCGCACTAATCGTTGGCCAACCACAGCCCGAACAGTACTAGCAATCAGAAACGGCTCGATTCCCATGTCCAGTAAACGTGGCAGGCAAGTAGCGGCATTGTTGGTGTGCAAGGTACTAAAAACCAAGTGACCGGTAAGTGCCGCTTGGACGCCCAAACTAGCCGTTTCGCCGTCACGAATTTCCCCAACCATAATGACATTGGGATCTTGTCTAAGTAATGCTCGCAATCCGCTTGAGAATGTCATGCCGGCAACCGGATTAACTTGGGTTTGATTAGTTCCAGGCACGCGGTATTCGACCGGGTCCTCAACTGTGGAAATATTAATAGTAGGACTGTTTATCAGCGACAAGGCACTAAACAAACTAGTGCTTTTTCCGGATCCTGTTGGCCCAGTAACCAGTACCATGCCATGAGGTTGGACAATAGCTTCTTTGATAGTTTTTAAAGATTTACCCCAGTAACCAAGTTCTTCTAGCGTCAGAGCTTTGCTTGATTCGTTAAGAATTCGCATAACTACTTTTTCGCCGTCTACAATTGGTAGGGTAGATACGCGCAGGGCAAATACCAATCCGTTGGCTTCTATTTTAAATCTCCCATCTTGAGGCGCACGACGTTCATCAATTTTTAGGTTGCTCAAGATTTTGATACGCGATACCAATGCGGCCATAACTTTTTTGGGTAATTTGTTGGTTTCTTTTAATATTCCATCTATTCTATAACGCACTGATACATAAGTTTCACGCGGTTCAATGT
>JALYQY010000066.1 GCA_030855585.1 bacterium
TTGTAAAAAATTCAGGAATGGAGTTCAAGATTCTTATTGCGAACGTCCGGAATATACACCCCTCAGTAATACTATTTTAGTGATCGGGCTTGCCTCGGTAGTTGTCGTTTTACTTACGGGTACTAAAATCGCCCGTGGTGAGTCGCCGATAGTTGTCAAAAAGTCAGCCATAAAAAAATCTAAGTCTAATCGACGTAAAAAGTGATGAAAATCTTTCTCGGTGCCGATCATGGTGGGTTCTATCTAAAGGAACAACTAGAAACATATCTGTCCAAAGTTGGCTATGAAGTTCAGGACGAAGGTAATCATACGTTGGATCCAGATGATGATTATCCGCAGTTTGCTGCCAAAGTGGCTAATAAAGTATTGGAGGCTGACGACAAAGATGCTCGCGGAATAATAGTCTGCACCGGAGCCCAAGGCGTAGCAATTGCTGCAAATCGCTATAAAGGTATTAGAGCATCGGTAGTCTGGGATGCTCACGAAGCCAAAATGACAAGAAACGATAACGACAGTAATATTCTATGCTTACCTGGCCGACTTATGGCAGACAATTCCGAACTATGGCAGGGAGTATTAGAGACATGGTTATCTACACCTTTTTCCCGCGCTGCTCGACATCGCCGTAGAATTGATGAATTAGATAAGCTTGGATAATATGGCGACGATTTGTCCTACAGTAACTTGCACAGATTCGCGGTCATACCGGCAATCTATTGAGCGTATTGCAGATTTTGCCCAGAGAATTCATATTGATTTTGCCGATGGAGTATTTGCTCCGACTAAGCTTGTGCCTATCGATGAAGCCTGGTGGCCAGTTGGACTGATTGTTGATTTCCATGTTATGTATAAAAAACCGATGGATTATATAGAAGATATTATCGTCCAGCAGCCAAATCTGGTAGTAATTCATGCCGAAGCTGATGGTGTAGCAGAATTTTTAAATGAACTAGAAGGGCTTGGAATAAATAGAGGGATCGCTTTACTAAAAAATACCCCGGTAGCTGCAATTTCAGCATATTTAGACAAAGTCGAGCATGCGCTAGTATTTAGCGGAGATTTAGGACATTATGGCGGAACGGTAGACTATAGCCTGCTCGATAAGATCAAAGATTTGAAACAAATAAAACCTGATTTGGAAATAGGTTGGGACGGCGGCATCAACCAAGAGTCGGCTAAAAGATTAACAGACGGAGGCGTCGATGTTCTTAATGTTGGCGGCTTTATACAAAACGCTTCAGACCCAGAGAAGGCATATGATACACTTGAGTCAAGCATAAGCTTAAAATAAATATGACTATTCAAGACTTAGAACTCAAAGCAAACGACATTCGCCAAGATATTATTCGAATGCTAGAAGAAGCTGGTTCAGGTCATTCGGCAGGACCATTAGGCTTATCTGATATATTCGCGGCGCTTTATTTTGAAATCTTAAAGCATGATCCAAAAAATCCCACTTGGGACAAGCGAGACATAATGCTACTTAGCAATGGCCACTGCGTGCCAGTTCAATATGCCACTATGGCCAATGCCGGATTTTTTGACAGAAGCGAGCTAAAAACGCTGCGCAAATTTGGCAGTCGTTTACAAGGTCACCCGGAGAGAACTAAATTACCTGGTCTCGAGAACACTAGTGGCCCTTTGGGTTGTGGTTTAAGCCAAGCGGCTGGAATGTCACTAGCTATGCGAATGAACCAAGATCATCATCGCTGGATTTATGTGGTTATGGGCGACGGAGAACTTAACGAAGGCAATATATGGGAAGCCGCTATGCTCGCCGCCAAATATAAGCTTAACAATATCATTGGCATAATTGATCGCAACAATATTCAAATTGACGGTCCTACCGAACAAGTCATGCCCTTAGAAGATCTAAGCGCCAAATGGGAAAGTTTTGGGTGGCACGTTATAGAAATTGACGGAAATAATATAGAAGCGGTTGTTGATGCGTGTGCCATGGGCCGGGCAATAGTTGAAAAACCAGTGATGATAATAGCCCATACTATACCGGGCAAAGGCGTACCATTTATGGAATATGATTTTCATTGGCATGGGGCACCTCCAGGGATTCAGGATATTCCTGGCGATCCGCCCAAAGCTGATCAAGCTAAAATCGCACTGCATGAACTTCGTACTTTACGTGGCAAAATTAGGAGCGAACACGAATGAGCCGCGCTTACTTAGTAGATTTAGATGGTGAGTTAGCTAGCGAACCGATTCGCAAAGGTTTTGGCCGGGGACTTAAAACTGCCGGTGAACTAAATGAGCAAGTTGTTGCTGCCTGTGCAGATTTGACCGAATCTACCCAAATGCACTTATTCAGAGAAGCTTTTCCAGATAGATTTGTAGAAATTGGCGTGGCTGAGCAAAACCTCGTAACAGTAGGCTCTGGACTGGCTGCAATGGGCAAAATACCTTTTGTTAGTTCATATGCCGCTTTTAGCCCTGGACGCAACTGGGAACAAATTAGAACAACAATATGCTTGAATGAACGTCCGGTTAAGATTATCGGCTCCCACGCTGGGTTAAGCGTTGGTCCAGATGGTGCTACTCATCAAATGCTAGAAGATATTGCTATAATGCGTTCTTTGCCACACATGGTGGTACTTGCACCATCCGATGCTGTAGAGGCAGAAAAGATGACACTAGCCATGGCACTGGATGCTAGACCCAACTATATGCGTTTGGCAAGAGAAGCAACGCCGGTGTTTTTTAAACCTGATTATACTTTCGAAATTGGCAAAGCCTATGTGTTACGTGAAGGCCATGATGTTACGCTAATCGCAACTGGCACTATGACCTATCAAGCTTTGTTAGCGGCAGACAAGCTTGAAAAAGACGGAATTCATGCTGAAGTTGTCCATGTACCTACAATTAAGCCGTTGGATGATGAAACAATCCTAAAAAGTGCCGCCAAAACGCGCGCTGTCGTAACGGCTGAGGAAGCTCAAATCATCGGCGGCTTGGGCGGAGCAGTAGCAGAACTTTTATCAGAAGAATTACCAACAATAATGAAAAGAGTTGGAGTCAAAGATCGATTTGGTGAATCAGGTTCTCCAATAGAACTGATGAAGCATTTTGGATTGACTGCTGATCATATCGTCATGGCGGCTCATACCATAGTAGATAAAAAGGTTTAAAATTTGAGCTGGCAAGGATTAGTTTTACTCCAGGCGTTGTTTTCTGCGCTGCATATAATACAAAGTCGCAGTATGGCACGCAAGCGTACGGGAGAGCGAACAACCCTACCTGTAAACGCGGTTGCATTTACGGTGATGTGGATTGGAGGTTTGGTTGTATTACCGACGCTTGGGAATGTGCAGTTATCGGATTTTACACAGAATTGGCAACTATATTTATTGGCAGCGCTTTCTTTTGTAGCGGCCTTGGCTCTGCTTTATAGAGCATCTTCTCATTTAGAAAGCGCTACAGTTAGTGTACTGGGAACCTCTAACGCAATATTTACCCTAATTTTGGCGGGAATAATATATGGTGAACGATTAACAACTGGCCAGATTATAGGTTCTTCACTTCTTTTGCCTTGTATTTGGTATATGGCTTTGTTAGCTCGCAGCCATCATCGGATGCTTAAAGTAAAAGACCTAAAAAGCGTATCATGGCTCAAAGGAGTAGGTTTGGTATTGCTGTCTAGTTTGGCAATGTCAATTGGGCACATATTAGAAAAAAAGATTTTTGAAAATTCTTCAGTGGGCAGCTATGTAGCATTTGGCTGGATGCTAGAAGTCATGATGGCATGGATACTGGTATTTATGTTTAGTTACAAAAGCATAAATGTACTGCGTCAAAAAAGCTTGGTATTAGGAGCGGCCAAACTAGGGATATTACGCATCGGTGCTGGTTTGTGTTTTTTTTATGCCATCAAAGCCCAACAAAACATTTCTCTCTTAACAATAATAATTAATTTCAGGATTATTATCGTAGCAGTTTTGGCCGGTTGGCTGTTGAATGAGCGGAGGTTTTATTACCGCAAACTAATAGCTGCTGTATTATCTGTTGTGGCCTTAAGCATCGTGTTTTGGAGCTGATAGTGTATGATAAGCGTAAGAGTAATAACAAATAAATTAATGGGGGTAGGGCGTGTCTCAAACATTAAGCAAAATTAGACATAACACGGCCAAAGCACGTGATCTTATGAGGCGCTCCCGAGAAGAGCAATTTGCGGTTGGGGCGTTTAATATCGATAACCAAGAAACTCTGATAGCAATAGTTAGGGCTGCCGCCAAAAAGAAAGCCCCTGTTTTAATCCAGTTGAGCAAAGGCGAAGTTGATGCTATCGGCTATCAAAACGCTCGTTGCATGGTTGATAATTACGCATCCGAATACGGCGTTGAAATGTATATTAATCTCGACCATTCGCCTACGGTCGAAGACGCCATAAAGGGTATCGAGGCTGGTTTTGAATTTATTCATATTGATATATCTCAGGCCCAAAAAGATGCATCATTGGATGCAATCATCGATGGCACTAAAAAGGTCGTTGAGTATGCCAAGTTTACTGGAGCATTGGTAGAAAGCGAGCCGCATTATTTTGGCGGCGGTTCAAATGTGTTTGATGAAGCCTTTGATTATGAAGAAATTAAAAAGACATTTTCTTCACCAGATGAGGCAAGACATTTTGTTGAAGCTACTGGCATAGATACTTTTGCAGCAGCTGTAGGTAATCTCCACGGCAGTTATCCAGTTCCTAAACAATTAGATTTAGACTTGTTACGTCAGGTACGGGATGCTATACCATGCCAAATAAGTCTTCGTGGTGGTAGCGGAACTCCAGGACATTTCTTCGAATCTGCCGCTAAAATTGGTGTAAGCAAAGTAAATATCAACTCTGATTTACGTAAAGCCTTCCGTGACACCTTAGAAAGAGTGCTTAAAACAAATCCGGATGAATACGCTGTAGTTAAACTTATGGGCGAGGTTATAGATGCGGTTCAAGCCGTAGTAGAAGAAAAAATTGATACGTTTGGATCTGCTGGCAAGGCGGTTAGTAGCTTAAATTATCAGGATCGTAATCGGGATATAGACGCAGATGCCTTCAATTAGTAAAAAATTATTAACTATGGCACAATGTACCTAAGCATAAACATTAACAAAATTGTTGAGGGGTGGAATGGGCGATAATAAACAGCTGGATGTAATTAGCGTAGGTGACGTAGTAACCGACGCATTTATTAAATTGTTTGATGACAAAGCCTGGACTTATGTAGACGAACAGGGCAAAAAAGTTATCGCCATGGAATATGGCACAAAAGTGCCATTTGATAAGGCTATAGTAATAGAAGGTGTCGGAAATGCCGCTAATGCAGCTGTTAGTTTGACTAGACTTGGTTTAAGTACGGGATTTGTTACTAATGTTGGTGAAGATAAATATGGTCGGGGCATCATAGCCGCGTTGAACGCTGGTAAGATTGATACCCGATACATACGCGTAAACCCAGGTAAAAAAACCAATTATCATTACGTGCTTTGGTACAAAGAAGAGCGCACAATTCTAATTAATCATGAGGAATACGATTATGTCTGGCCTAATCTGCGTGAACGTGAGAAACCGAAGTGGATATATTTTAGCTCGATAGCCGACAATGCTTTGCCGTTTCATGATGAACTGGCTGATTGGCTTGATGAAAATCCAGATGTAAAAATGGCTTTTCAACCTGGCACATTTCAGATGAAAGCCGGCAAAGAAAGACTGGCACGTATTTATAAGCATAGTAATATTCTGGTATTGAATAAAGAAGAAGCCTCATTGGTTAGTGGTAACCCAGATAAGAATGATCTGCATAAGTCGTTTGATATGTTACACGAATTAGGGCCTGAGGAAATGGTGGTTTGTATTACAGATGGTCCTAGCGGATCATATGCAAGCGGTAATGGCAAACGGCTGTTTATGCCTATTTATCCAGATCCGGCACCTGCTTTTGAACGCACTGGCGCCGGCGATGCTTTTGCCAGCACATTCACAGCAGCTATTCTAAGAGGTAAATCGTTAGAGGAAGCCCTTGCCTGGGGTCCAATAAATTCTATGAATGTAGTTCAGTACGCTGGTGCCCAAGAAGGATTGCTGTCTGATTCCGAGATTGAGAAACTACTCGCATCTGCTCCAGAGTGGTACGTACCTAAGCCAATGGAATAGGCTCGGGCTTTAGCAGCAGTTATTTAACTATACTGTAGTTTCTACGGGCATGTTGAAGACAGATGACGTTTCACGGTATTGATTTACAATTTGCTTAACGGTCTCTACGTTATCCGTAACTGTATAAAGCTCTTCATCACCGTGGCTGATGGCTCCATTGGTATGTAGTAGCTGTTTCTTTATAAATTCATCAAGTGGAGACCAAAATTCACTGCCAAATAATATGATTGGTACAGGTGGCATTTTTGCGGTTTGAATTAATGTCAAAATCTCGAACATTTCGTCCAAAGTGCCAAAACCACCAGGGAAGCATATTAATGCGCTAGCTGCATAGGCCAGCATAACTTTGCGAGCAAAAAAGTATCTAAAAGCTAGGGATTCATTTGTGTAGGCATTGAGGTTTTGTTCATTTGGTAATGTAATATTAAATCCAATCGATCTCCCGCCGGCTTCATAGGCGCCACGATTTGCGGCTTCCATAATTCCTCCTCCACCGCCTGTGATTACCGCAAAGCCTTCGCTGGCTAGCATCGCACCTGTTTCACGAGCTTTACTATAATAAATGTTGTCTTCCAAGAATCTAGCAGATCCGAAAACAGTAACTGTGTAGCTATATTTGTTGACAATTTTAAAACCTGCTTTGAATTCCTTCTCAATTCTATCAACCCGTTCTTCGGTTTCTTGATCCATTAGCCTGATGATTGCGTCGCGGTGAGGTGTAATTGCACTAAATTTTGAATCGTTTTGTTTTTGCATAATTTGTAAGCAGTATAACACTTACGCTTTAATATAATAAATTTTGATGTAGACTTAATAACAACAATATGAGCCAAATTACTTTAATTAAAGTCCTTCAGAGATGATATGATATAACCATAAGCGATGATTCGAAAAGGAGACTATGGCGAGTTTGATATCACAGCTTCTCAATGCTGATGAACCGTTGTTTAGTATTAGTTTAAAGCAGTTAGAAAATGCGTCTGGTAACCCTGGCCAGGATGTTCGCTTGATTAGTGAAATTATTCAAAGAATCCATGACAAGTCCAAAGCTTTAAAGCTGGACGCTATAGATACCACAGGCGAAGAGCTATATCACGCGTTGATAAATAAAGTTAAAATTCACGATCAACACCTTGCGCGTCACATTGGTGGATCTGATCCTGAAGACGTCCAGTCATTAATTCCATTAATAAAAAAAGCTGTCGATAAGGCTAAATTGCCTCGTAGCTCTTGGGTACTAAAAAAAAGCGTAGCTAAGAAGATGCTGCTACAAAACCCACCTAAGAAAATTATGAATCAGTTGGGGTACAGCTCAATAGAATCAATGGTAAAGCGTGAGAATATTGCAGAAATCTGCGGTGCTTTGAGATTCGCCGAAACGCCTGTCTGGTTAAAGCGGTTTAATTCCAGCTACAAAGATCTAATGCCGTCTGATTTTGAAACTCGTGATATCGAAATTGTTATCATGAACAAAGAACGTTGGGGTAATATTGCCGAAGATTTTGTTTTCAAAAAACGCCATAATATTACGCACCTCAAAGAACTGGGCGTGATATTAATGTTGCCAACAAAATTAGAAAAACTGCCAGGCATAACTATCACTGCTTTGCCGTTGTTGCTTCATTATCTAAACGAAATTAGGCTTTATAGTGCATTTTTTAAACTTCAACAGGTCAAAGCTAATTTTGGCAAGATTATAGCTGAAACACTTAACGCCGATATACGTCCAGTCGTAGTAATGGCCGGTAGCAATGTGCACTGGCGTGTAATTCAGCGTTATTATGGCAAGTTAGAGAACGAAAACCACCCGGAGATATTTGAGCCACATGTTCAACCTGAAGACTTGCATTGGCGCAAAGCCGAAGAGCAACTGTTTTTGATAGACCCAGAACTTAAATTTTGGCAAAATTTGGATTATGTAGGTGCTGTTGTAGGCGATAAGCCAGTCAGTTTTAATCTGATGGATGTCAGTATGTCTTATTGTACCGGTGCACCATATGATCACCGCGTAGTATTTCATATGCGCGAATCACTTTGGAATGAGATTTTTATGCGCTACATGGGTCACAAACTTTTAGAGCAACAAGTCTTGCAGCAGCTAGATAATAATATGATTAAACCAGAAAAGCTGAAACTCTAAAACATTGACACAATAGTTAATAAATAAGGACTATTTTATGGACCAAACTAATCAACCAGATCAAATACCAGAAACCAAGCTACCCAATCGCGGACGTGATGATAGATTCAAACTAGATAGACGCGAGATTGTTATGATTGTAATTGCGGTTGTGGCCTTAGTCATATCAGGTTGGTATGCTTGGAGGCTAGCAGAACGTAAGCAAACGGAATCTCGAAGCATTAATTCATATCAAGAATGCGTGGCGGCCGGCAACCCGGTTATGGAAAGTTATCCAGAACAATGTAGCGCAAATGGTCAAACATTTACTAACACCGCCCAGAAGGTAGTAGAAGCAGAGGATAATTTTGAGAAATATAGACTACAATCTGAAGAATATGTTAAAAATAATAAGTTTAAATTATCTGGAGACTTTCTAAAAATAGAGAAATATGGTGTTAAGTTACCGCTTGCTGAAACTTCTATGCTCATTGTTAAAGACGGAGAAACAGACGAGTATGTCTATATTACGCCAAAAAGCATAACAGGATCTGGCTGTACGCTTGCAGCAGTTTCACAATTTATGCCCGGAGAAAGAATCAAAAATGTGGACGGAACTGATACTGGAAGTATTGAGCAAAAGTACCAGGAGCAAAGCGACGACGACATTCATTACGTGAAAGTAGCTAGTAAGTATTATTATCTAGAATTTGGTAATGGGGGAGTGAGTTGTTTTGCAAACGATTTAGAAGGTATGAAAGCCCATATGATTGGAATGAGGGATTTAAAACAAGCATTTCCGCTCCTTGAGTCACTGTAGACAAACATATGTTTTTTAGTTTTTTTGAGTGATACAATGTATTGATGTCCAAGTTCGAGTTAAAGAGTAAATTCAGTCCCGACGGTGATCAGCCGGCAGCGATAGACCGAATAATCGGGCTCATTAAAGACGGTCAAAAAGAGCAAACTTTGCTGGGAGTAACAGGTTCGGGCAAAACTTTTACTATGGCCAATGTTATTCAAAAAGTTCAACGCCCAACTTTAATTCTTAGCCACAACAAAACTTTGGCAGCGCAGTTATATTCGGAATTCAAAAACTTTTTCCCAAATAACGCCGTGCACTATTTTGTCAGCTACTTTGATTATTATCAGCCAGAAGCTTATATTGCACGCTCTGACACTTATATAGAAAAAGACTCGCAGATCAATGAAGAGATTGATCGTTTGCGCCATGCCGCTACTGATTCGCTGTTGACACGCAAGGACGTGATTATTGTTGCCAGCGTTAGCTGTATATATGGTATTGGCTCGGTAGACGATTACGCTGGCATGTCCGAAATAGTCAGTAAGGGTGAGCGAAAGCTTAGGGACAAATTCATTCGTCACTTAACCGATATCCAATATCAGCGCAACGACATAGATTTTCACCGCGGTACATTTAGGGTGCGTGGTGATGTTGTCGATGTTTTTCCGGCCAGCGAAGAAATGGCTTACCGGATTGAATTTTTTGGCGATGATGTAGATAGGATTACCCAAATAGACCCTTTGACGGGTGAAATCACCGACACTCTTGAAAGTTTACAGATTTTTCCAGGTTCTCACTACGTAACACCTTACGATAAGCTCAAAGTGGCCTTAGGATTTATTAAACAAGAATTAGAAGACCAAACTGGTTTATTTGAAAAACAAGGTAAATTATTAGAAGCTCAGCGGCTTAAACAGCGTACAAATTTTGATATTGAGATGTTAGAAGAAACTGGTTTTGTAAAAGGTATCGAAAATTACTCTAGGTATTTAACCAACCGTGAGCCAGGTGAGCAGCCGGCAACTTTACTTGACTACTATCCGGATGATTATTTGATGTTTATAGATGAATCACATATGACAATTCCGCAAGTAAGAGGCATGTACAACGGTGACAGAGCCCGCAAAGAAGTATTGGTGGAGCATGGTTTTCGGCTGCCTAGTGCGCTGGATAACCGACCGCTTAATTTTGCAGAGTTCCAAAAACATGTCAATCAAGTTGTTTATGTCAGCGCCACGCCTGCTCAATACGAGCTAGAGCGGAGCCCAGAACCAGCCCAGCAGGTTATTCGTCCAACAGGTTTACTGGATCCGCCGATAGAAGTCCGCAAAATTGAAGGCCAGATTGATGATTTGATTAGTGAAATCCGTGATACTATTGCCAAAAAGCAAAGAGTTTTGGTAACAACTCTGACCAAGCGTATGTCTGAGGATCTGACCGAATACTTAAAAGAAATTAACATCAAAGTCACGTATCTGCATAGCGATGTCGATACGCTAGAACGCACCGACATTTTACGTGATCTAAGACTAGGAATATACGATGTAGTAGTAGGTATTAACTTGCTGCGTGAAGGCTTGGATTTACCAGAAGTTTCACTAGTTGCAATATTGGATGCCGATAAAGAAGGTTTTTTAAGATCGGAGCAGGCTTTGATTCAAACCGTCGGTCGCGCAGCTCGACATGTCGAAGGTCGTGTAATAATGTACGCCGACAGGATTACTGGCAGTATGCAGCGGACAATCGACGAAACTACTCGCCGTCGAATAATTCAAGAAGCATACAATACCGAACATGGAATTACTCCCGCCGGAATTCAAAAAGCCGTAGAAAAAAGCATGAGTGTAGATTTGGGTGAGGAAGCCAAAAAAGCCAAACTTGATCTTAAGAAAATTCCTAAAGAAGAATATAAAAACTTGATAAAAGATTTGACCGGTCAAATGGAGCTAGCCTCTGCCAACCTGCAATTTGAAAAAGCCGCTGAGCTGCGTGACATTATTGCCGACATAAAATCCAAGCTTTAACTCCAGTTATGTAGATTTCGATATTAATAGAAAGAATACGTGTTGTAATAAGTTATTTTTTAATTTTGTAGGTTTAGCAGTACAAGATGTGAGGCTTCAAAATAGATTAGCTATAGTTTCAGCTTATACATTAATTATAGCACTAATATTAAAAAAAGTCAATATCCTAATCTGTTATTGCTGATGTTATACTGAATATTACATGAAACTTACGAGAGATGATGTATTAAAATTGGCTAAGCTTTCGCGCTTGCGCTTAAGCAATGCGGAAATCGAATCTTTTCAGTCAGAAATCAGCGAAATTTTAGGTTATGTTGAGATGCTAAATGACGTGGATACCGACGGGCTTAAGCCGACTTATCAGGTGACTGGGTTAAACAATGTAACAAGAGCAGATGACGTTAAGGACTATGGTACAGATCAGCTAGCTCTGCTTAAAAATGTACCTAAACTCGAAAAAGATTATATCAAGGTCAAAAGGATGATAACTTAAGATGGCTTGGGGAACTATTGCTGAGATTTCTAAGCAAGTTCGTAGCGGCGAAACTTCGGCAATGAGTTTGGTCGAAGATTGTTTGCGTCGCATAGAATCCGCCAATGAATATAAAGCGATTATTAGTGTAGTAAAAAATCGAGCACTAGAACGCGCCAGTTTTATTGATGAACAAATCAGGGCCGGAAAAAACCCCGGAAGGTTGTGCGGCGTACCATTTATTGCCAAAGATAATTATTTGAGCTTTGGTGCAGAGACGACAGCTGCTAGTAATATTTTAAAAAATTTTGAAGCTCCTTATCAGTCTACTGTAATAGAGAAATTAGAGGCCGAGGGCGCAATCTGTGTTGCCAAGGCTAATCTAGATGCATTTGCTCATGGATCTAGCACAGAGAACAGTGATTTTTTTACTACGCTTAACCCTCATGACAAGTCGCGCGTCCCTGGTGGTAGTTCTGGCGGATCGGCTGCTGCTGTAGTGTTAGGTTTGGCGCCTTTTGCGCTGGGGTCTGATACGGGTGGTTCAATTAGATTACCGGCTAGTTTTACGGGTTGTGTTGGATTTAAGCCAACTTACGGTTTGACTAGCCGTAGCGGCGTAGTGGCTATGGCTAGTTCTTTGGACTGCATGGGGCCAATTACAAATAGCGTTGATGACGCTGCGCTAGTGCTTGACGTTATGGCTGGTCGAGATCCTTTAGATAGCACTACAATCGACAGGGACGACGTTCCATATACACAGCTAAATGATGAGTTAAAGGGCAAAATTATAGGTGTTGTCAATGAATACATGGGCGAAGGGCTAGATGAATCGGTTAGAGAATCTGTAAATTCGTCCATAAAGGCCTTAGAAAATGCAGGTGCAATTATTAAGCAGGTAAGTTTGCCCAGCTTGCCGCTAGCATTGGCAGTTTATTACATAATTTGCCCGGCAGAAGTCAGCAGTAATCTAAGCCGCTATGACGGCCAAAGGTTTGGTTATAGCTACCCAGAAGCAAAAAATTTGGAGCAAAGTTACGAATTATCACGTGAGAAGGGATTTGGGGCAGAAGCAAAACGACGCATAATGATTGGTACTTATGTCCTAAGTTCTGGATACTACGACGCCTATTATCGTAAAGCTCAAACTGTTAGAACTAAACTTATCAACGAATTTGATAAAGCATTTTCAGAAGTTGACTTTTTGGTAGGACCAACTGCCCCGACTACTGCGTTCAAAATTGGTGAGAATGCCAATGAACCACTAAAAATGTATTTAGCCG
Source organism: bacterium (assembly GCA_030855585.1). Lineage (GTDB taxonomy): Bacteria > Patescibacteriota > Saccharimonadia > Saccharimonadales > JACDBH01 > JALYQY01. Next base: position 12,855 of record JALYQY010000066.1, read on the forward strand.
ACATATTAACGGTTGCGGCAAACTTGGTTGGTGTACCAGCTATCAGCTTGCCCACGGGTGATAATGTTGACGGTTTGCCCATAGGATTGCAGTTAATGGCTCCCCAAAAGCAAGATCGGGCACTGCTTAGTATCGCTAAAACGTACGAGGAAATATCTAGATGAATCAGTTTTATATCTTGGCAATTGTTATATTTGGATTAATTTTATTTGTTGTAGTCACTTTGCTATCAAGACGCCCACCCAAAGAATTAAAACGTGAATATTTTCAAAAAAAGTGGAAAGATTTGCAGAAACAGTTAGCTAAGCCAGAAACTTGGCCGATGGCTATTATTCAAGCCGATAATTTACTAGACGAGGCACTACGTAAGCGCAAATTCAAAGGCAAGACATTAGGAGAAAGATTAGTTTCTGCACAAAGGACACTTACCAATAACGACGGTGTCTGGTTTGGTCATAAATTACGCAACAAATTAGTACACGAAACTGATACCAAGATATCAAAAAAAGATGTCAAAGATGCCATGATTGGATTTGGGCAAGCCCTTAAAGACCTCGGAGCATTAAAAAAATGATGACGAACCACCAGTTTTGCGCATCACTGCGTCTGAATCTCTGCTTCTCTCTCACCGTATTGAAATACGGCTCGTTGCGATGCTCGCTTCATCCTTGTGCTACATCAAAACTAGAGGCTCGATATGTCTGAATATAAGGCGACTATTGGTATTGAATGCCATGTCCAGCTTAAGACCACGACTAAATTATTTTCGGCTATTAATAACGACGCTCGTGGTGCCGAGCCCAATACATTAATTAGTCATATATGTTTGGGTATGCCTGGAGCGCTGCCGGTACTTAACGACAAAGCAGTTGAGCTAGCATCTAAAGCCGCATATGCTCTAAACACCAAGCCACAAAAATTTAGCAAATTTGATCGCAAGCATTATTTTTATCCTGATTTGCCGATGGGATACCAAATTAGCCAGTATGATGAACCAATTATATTAGGCGGACATGTTGATATTGTTGTTAATGGAGAGAAAAAGCGGATTAATATTACCCGCGCCCACCTAGAAGCTGATGCTGGCAAATCAACGCATCCCGAAGGCACTGACTACAGTTTGGTAGATCTTAACCGGGCTGGCACGCCATTACTTGAAATTGTTTCTGAACCAGAACTGCACTCTGCGGCTGAAGCTAGAGCATTTGCGCACGAACTTTATTTGCTAATGAAATATGCTGGAGTAAGCGATGTCGATCTTTATCACGGCAATATGCGATTTGATGTTAACGTATCGGTTAGCAAAACTGACAAACTTGGCACTCGATCAGAAACAAAGAATCTAAACTCATTTCGAAGTGTTGAAAAAGCGGTTGAATTTGAGATTAAACGGCAAGTTGGCCTATTGGAACTTGGCCAAGAAATTGTTCAAGAAACAAGAGGCTGGGATGATGCTAAGCATAAAACATTTTCTCAACGCACCAAAGAAGATGCTCATGATTACCGATATTTTCCAGATCCAGATTTACCACCAATAGTATTGGATGAAAAGTTTATTTCGCGAATAGAAGCCGAAATGCCTGATATGCCCAATGTTTTACGCAAACAATTTGAAAAGCTTGGTTTGGATATTTCACAAACAGACAGCTTGCTGGAAGAACCAGAATTGGCCCAGTTCGTACGTGGCATTTTAGACGGTCACGATGTCAAGACTGCTCGTACTATTGCTAATTGGCTCACTGGTGAAGCAGTTCGCTGGGTAGTTGCCGGTGATATTGAGTGGACTGATGTGCTAGATAAAACTGGCCAGCTGACAGACCTTGTGGCTATGCTAGATGCCAACTTGCTTAGTTCTACAACTGCCAAAGATGTATTGTTAGAGATCATTAAGACCGGCCAAGATCCTAGGTCGATTGCTGAAGCCAAGAATTTGATTCAGGAATCTGACGAATCGGCGCTGGTGATGATCGTTCAGCAAGTATTGAGTGAAAACGTCAAGGCCGCTGAAGACGTAAAAAATGGTGAGACAAAAGCCATTGGCTTTTTGGTTGGTCAAGTTATGAAGGCATCTCACGGCAAAGCCAACCCTGGAGTAGTTGCGTCAATAATTAAGAAGCAGTTGGAGGCATAGGATGACAAAAGTTAGAAAAGCGGTAATCGCAGCAGCAGGCTTTGGAACGAGGTTCTTGCCCCAGACTAAAGCCATGCCAAAAGAGATGCTGCCCTTGATCGATAAACCAATCATTCAGTACATCGTTGAAGAGCTAGTAGAAGCCGGAATTGAGGATATTGTAATCGTAACTGGTTACCACAAGCGATCAATCGAAGATCATTTTGATCAAATGAGTGGAGATCTTCGGGCAAACTTGGAACAGGGTGGCAAGACAAAGCTGCTTGAGCAAACTCAAGCGATCGCAAGTTTAGCTAATTTTGCCTATATACGCCAGAAAGGCCCTTATGGTAGTGCCACACCTATTGCTAACGTAGCCCACCTTATTGGTGATGAGCCGTTTATATATACTTACGCAGACGATTTGGTGCCATCATCTCCCAACCGTTTTAAACAAATGATTGATTTGTACGAAGAATTTGGTGGCTCGATAGTACCTTGCATCACTATTGATAATGATGGCGGTTATGACAGATACGGAGTAGTTGGTGGAAAAGAAGTGCGCGATGGTGTAATGGCCATGGACGGTATCGTAGAGAAGCCCGGCAAAGACGCAGCTCCTTCTAACATGGCTAGTATTGGCGGATATTTGCTAACTCCCGATGTTTTTGGATTTGTAGAAGAAGGCCTAAGGACTTTACCTGAAGATAAAGAGTTTTATTTAACGACTTATGGAATCGAGCCGATGATAAGAGCCGGTAAGCCGTTTTATGCTGTTGCTTTGCAAAATAGTAAGTATTACGACACTGGAAATAAGCTTGAATATCTTAAGACCGTAGTTGATTTTGGGTTGCAACATCCAGAATTAAAAGAAGAATTCCGTAATTATTTACGTGGCGCTGAATATTGACAGCAGTGTATACTGTAGGTGTACAAAGTCTAAGGAGAACAAATGGAAGATGCTACCGTAATTCTGATAATCATATTAGCAAGTGTACTTAGTGTATTTTTAGTTGTGTCAACTGTGTTAATAACTAGAGTAATTGCTCTAATGAAAGTCCTAAACAGAATCGCCGTCAAGGCCGATGAAGTTGTAAATAACGTTGAATCAGCGACAGAAGTACTAAAAAAAGCTGCCGGGCCTTTGGCTATTGGTAAATTACTTATGAATGTTGTCAACGTAGTGTCTAAAAAAGGGAAGAGGTAGTAATAAATGACTAAAAATCCTAAAAAGTGGGCTACCGGAGCTTTGGCTGCGGGAGTTGCTGGATATGTTGTCGGAGTACTAACGGCTCCAAAAAGTGGCAAAGAAACTCGTCAAGAATTAAAAAAAGCCAGTGCTAACGCTCGTTCTGAAGCAGAAAAACAGTTCAAAACCATTTTAAACGACCTGAATCAAAGATTAGACGAAGCCAAGGCGAAAAGTAATGATTTAAGCGGGCGCGGCAAGAAAGAATTTGATAAAGTATATTACAAAGCAACTGAAGCGAAAGAAAAAGTTCGACAAATTATTAGCGGATTACACGATGGTGACGCAGAGGATCCAGAGCTAAAAAAAGCTTTGAAAGACGCCCAAGGAGCACTAAAACACCTTGAAAAGTTCATCAAAAAATAAACCAAAGTCAGAAAAATACTACGAAAATCTTGGTAGAGTAGTAGCGAGCGTATACGAAACTGGCTATTTGGACGCTGCCAAAAGTTATAAAATGTCTTTTATAAAAGGCCTGTTCCAAGGGCTTGGCGGTGCGATTGGAGCTACGCTATTACTGGCATTATTAATTTGGATATTATCTTTGTTTAACGATTTGTGGTTTATAGCCGAAATTATCAAAAAAGTAGAAATGGGTGTCAATGAATAAGCCTATTTTTGACCCTGGCATTAATATCAGACCAGACGCAAACCACGGGCATTTGACCTTAGTTGGACCAGACTTTGTAGCTCCAGAATCAGATCCTAGCGATTGGCGTATATATTTGGTAGGCGCGGCCGTTGGTGCGGCAATAGTTGTAACTGTTACTCAACTTAGCCATTATTATTCAGAAAAGTCTTCTTAGTTGTAATTACGACACAAGACTTAAACTAGCCGCGTGATTTATAATGTATATAAGATGAGTCCTACAGGAGCCAATAAGTTAAGCAGATTATTTATGACGTTAGAATTCTATTCTAGCGAATTTCTAGTAAATAGCTCGATAATTGAAATACGGATTAATAACAGATGAGTCAAAAAGCTACCTCGCTCCAATCAAGTGACTATGTGCATCTTCATAATCATTCTCACTACAGTCTGTTAGATGGACTTAGCAAAATACCTTATATGCTTGATCATGCAATTGATTTGGGCATGGAATCAATAGCAGTGACAGATCATGGAACTTTGTCTGGCAGTATAGAATTTTATAAAGAAGCTGAAGCACGAAATATCAAGCCGTTAATTGGTATCGAAACTTATGTATCTTCCCGCAAGCATACCGACAAGGAGCCTGGCAAAGACAAACAAAATTATCACCTAATAATCTTAGCTATGAATAATGAAGGTTATCAAAATCTTATGCAGCTCAGTACCACTGCTAATCTGAAGGGATATTATTATAAGCCGCGCATTGATCACGATCTACTTAAAAAATATAACCAGGGACTAATAATTTTAAGTGCATGTATTGGTGGTGAAATTGGCGATGCATTAAGAAACGGCCAGTACGATCAAGCCAAGGAGATCGCTAAATGGTATAAATCTGTTTTTGGCGACAGGTACTATTTTGAAGTTCAGGATCATGGTCACCCCGACCATCCGACTGTCTGGAGTGAACAAGTAGAAGTAAATAAACAGTTGTTTGCTTTGTCTAAAGAGTTAAGCATACCGTGCGTACTGACTTGTGACGCTCATTATTTGACGCATAAGGATCAAGAAGCCCATGAAATTTTACTTTGCGTCCAAACCGGCTCATATCTAACTGATGAAAAGCGTATGTCACTGGCAAATATGGAACTTCACCTTACGGATCCGAAAGAATTAATTAAAAGATGGGGCAAACAACATCCAGAAGTAATTACAAATTCTAAGGCAATCGCAGATCGTTGCAAGGTAACATTTGAGCTGGGCAAAATATTAATTCCCAAATTTCCGGTGCCAGAAAATGAAACAGAAAAAACCTATCTTCATAAATTGGTATATCAAGGCTTGGCTTGGCGCTATGGTAACGCTAACGAGGCCGAAGCCAAAGAACTTACAATTAATCAGGCAAAAAAGCTACTTAGTGCTGATATAAGCCAACGGACTGAATTTGAGCTTAAAGTAATAGATAATATGGGCTTCAACGGTTATTTTTTGATAATTTGGGATTTTATAAATTGGGGTAAGAATCAAGCAATTGTATTTGGCCCAGGACGAGGTTCGGCAGCTGGTTCGATTGTCTCCTACGCTTTAAGAATAACTGAACTTGACCCGATAGCTTATGACTTGCTGTTTGAAAGATTTTTAAACCCAGACCGAATTAGTATGCCAGATATTGATATTGATATTCAGGACACCAGAAGGGCTGAAGTTATACAGTATTGTATCGAAAAATACGGAGCTGATCGTGTCGCCAATATTGTAACATTCGGCAAAATGGCTGCTCGAAACGCTGTGCGCGATGTTGCCAGAGTACTGCAAGTACCATATGCCGAGGCTGATCGTTTGGCCAAGATGATTCCACCGCCGATTCAGGGTAGACATATACCGCTAGAAATTTCATTGGTTAGCAATGCCGAGCTTAAACACGAAAACGAAACCAATGAGCAATCTGCCCGCGTATTTGAACTGGCCACGAAACTAGAGGGAACAATTCGCTCTCATGGTGTCCATGCGGCCGGAGTTGTTATTGCGCCCGATGATATTGTTAAATTTGTACCACTTGAGATGGCTCAAAAAGGAGTGGTTGCCACTCAGTATTCAATGAACCCAATAGAAGACTTGGGACTACTAAAAATGGACTTTTTGGGGCTTAGCAACTTAACGATCATTAAGAATGCATTGAGAATAGTTAAGAAAGTTTATAAAAAAGATATCGACATAACCACCATTCCTATAGATGACAAAAAAACCTATGAATTACTACAGCGTGGCGATACGACTGGAGTTTTTCAGCTGGAATCTTCTGGCATGAAAAGATATTTGAAGGAACTTAAGCCGACCGAATTTAATGACATAATTGCCATGTGCGCACTGTATAGACCGGGACCGTTAACCGCTGGACTAACAGACTCATTTGTTAAACGTAAAAACGGTTTAGAAGAAGTTCGTTATGATCACGAGCTTACTCGAAACGCGCTTGAATCTACATACGGCGTAATTGTTTACCAAGAGCAAGTTATGCAAATGAGTAAGGAAATGTGTGGTTTTACCGGCGGCGAAGCAGATACGCTTCGTAAAGCAATCGGTAAGAAAAAGCGCGATGTCATGGACAAAATGGGGAAGCAGTTTATTGAAGGTGCGGTTAAAAATGGTGTACCACTAAAAACTGTTGAAAAAATCTGGAAAGACATTTTGGGATTTGCAGACTATGCCTTCAACAAATCGCACTCTGCTTGTTACGCCATGATCGCCTATCAGACAGCCTATCTCAAGGCATACTATCCTTCTGCGTTTATGGCCGCTTTAATGACTAGTGATTTTGACGACACTGATCGGTTAAGTATAGAAATTACCGAATGCCAACATGTTGGCATTAAAGTTTTACCACCAGACATCAATGAATCATTTCATGAGTTTGCTGTAGTACCAACTGGCGATCCGTTGCATGATCCAATTAGATTTGGCATGGTAGCTGTAAAAAATGTTGGATCAGGCGCCGTAGAAGAAGTTTTAGAGGCACGAAAAACCGGTGCTTTTACAAAATTAGAGGATGTTTTTATGCGTGTTAGTCCGCGTGTATTTAACAAAAAAGCTTTAGATAGTTTGGTTAGAGCTGGCGGCTTTGATAGTTTTGGTGATAGAAGTTTACTGTTACATAACACTGATACTATGTTAGCGTTTGCAAATCGAGTTCAAAAAGAACGAGCGGCAGGTCAAACCGGATTATTTGGTGATGTTGCCGAGTTAGATAGTGATTTGAATCCGCAAATTGTATTGGAAAAAAGCCCAATCAAATATAACAAGCAAGAAATGCTTAAATGGGAGCGAGAATTACTCGGCCTATATCTATCCGAGCATCCGCTCAAGCTGTTTAAAACAATATTGAGTGAGTTAGCGATGCCGATTAAAGATTTAGGTACAGCAATGGAAGGTAAGTCCGCCGTAGTAGCTGGGGCGATTACTGAAATTAGAGATATTACCACTAAGAACGGTCAAAAAATGGCCTTTATTAAAATCGCTGATTTGACGGGCGAAATTGAAGTAATTTTGTTCCCTAGTGCCTATCAGCAAACTATTGGATTATGGGAGCGTGACAGAGTAGTGTTGGTACGAGGAAAAATTAATGGCAAGGATAGAATTACCGGAGAAGATTTACAAGAAATTAAACTACTAGTTGATGAAGCCCGTGAAATTACAGTTGCTCAAGCTGAAGCTTACGAGCCACGTGGTAAAAGTGTAAAACTACCAAAAAAAGCTAAAATCAAAGCCGCTTCCTTGGCTACTAAAATTGCGTCCACGCCAGTTAAATCAAGAATATACATAAGAATGCTTGACAGTAATGATGAACAGCAGTTGATTACATTAAAGTCAGTTCTGGACAGTCACAGCGGCCCTACTGAAGTTGTCTTGGTAATTGGACCAGCAAGTAATAAACAGATTATAAAACTACCGGGTGGCGTTAATTCAGATGAGGATGTAATAAATAAACTAAAACAAATTGCTGGAGATAAACAGGTAGTAGTTCAATAACTATCTTACGGCGCCACTGCTAGCTAACATTACAAATCCTAAATATACTAGCGCAAGAACAGTCATATCCAAATGAACATGATGAGTTATGAAGTGTTCACCAGCCACAAGGTAGCGTCTTAGGTGCAAACCTTTATGAAACAGCCAAAGCACGCCAGTAGAAGTAACTATCAAAGTAATTGCAGTGGCGCTCCATGTGGCCGCTCCGCCTGTTAGTAATTGGATGCGGCTGATTTGAGTAGGTGCGGCTGTAATCGGTGAATCAGTTGGCTGGCTTGTTTCTGCTAGGGCAATAGTTTCTTCTTTGGGTTCGGGTTGCTTTGGCTGTTCGATTGGCTTAGGTTCAGCTTTTTTGGCTGGGGTGGGTGATAGAGCCGAAGGTTGAGTAGTAATGGCAGGTGCAGTTTTTGGAGTGGATGATTTTTTGGTAGGTGTAGTGCTAGCTACTGGCGCACTTGCCTGAGGTTTGGCATACATAGCAACCACAACTGTCTGCTTGCCATCATTAACGTAATCCGCGCTATTAGCAAAACCAAATCCAACTTCAGTAAAACCACTGCTTAATAAATTGCTCCTATGCGATGGACTGTTCATCCAGCCGGTTACGGTATCAGAACTAGTCAAAAAGCCGTAAGCTAGGTTTTCTCCAGCCGATGTATAGCTGTATCCTGCATTTGTTATAAACCACCAAGGTTGCTTACCATCTGGCGATACATGTGACCAATAATCTTTTGCCACCATGTCGTTTGCCTTAGCCTGTGCAGCAGAGTTTAGTTTGGAATTTATCGTCAATTTCTTAACGCCATTATTTGTTCTTTGAGTGTTGGTTGAGCTAAGAAGCCCTGAAATACTAACGTTAGTAGCATACGATAATACTTGATTAGGAACAGATTGCGGCCGAAAAGCTGACGGCTGTGCAGACAGAATAGTTGCCGATAGGGCAATTAAAAACGCTGGCAAAAATCTTGCAACAGATTTTACCCCGTTATTCTTTTGTTTCTTTTTTTTAGAAACCGGCTTTCTGGATATTTTTTTTGTTTGCTTTTTCATGACGAGTATATGTTTAAGTATAGCGCATATGCTTGAATGATGGTATATGCTTAATAAAAACGGCTTTGGTACATAGCCATAGCAGCCGCAATAACTACGTTAAACGATTCTTTACGGCCTTGCATAGGTATAGACAGGTGCAACTTAACCGAATTTAAAATTTCTTCAGATATACCACTAACTTCGTTGCCGAGTATTAAAGCAAATTTATTCGGAGGACTGAATTTATGTAATTCTAGCGCTGTATTAGATTGCTCCAAGGCAGCCACTTTGTACTTTTGTTCTTCCAGCTTGTCTATAACTGTAAAAATATTTTCATTATATTCCCAATCCAAATAGTGTTCGGCTCCCAGGGCCGTTTTATTGATTTGTTTGTCCAGTTTAGCAATCAAATGCGGTAAGCGACTGTCACCAGACATTTTTGGATAAGGAGTGTATCCAGTAAGATAGACTTTTTTGATACCCATGCCCTCGCTTGTCCGTAGCAATGAGCCTACATTGAAGGTGCTTCTCATATCGTGGGCAATAATAATCATCTCTCGCATAGCTATCAAAGTGTACGGCTTAACGGCGTACAGTTCAACTCACGCTTTAAGGCTAGACGAGCTTATGCTTTAATACTTGTATATGGCTTTGAGTGCAAGAGTTGAGGAAGAGCAAAATGCTGCCAGGCGAGCCCAGATTTTGGGACTGCCTTATATTGATACTACTCAGTTGCCCAATCGTCAGCTTTATTTGCAATTTTTGACAGTACCTGAGCTTTATAGCTACAAAATTGTTCCATTGTTAGTAGAGCAAAACGCCGTAACTTTCGGCGTAACTAACATGACTTCACAGCAAACAATGCAGCAGCTTAGGCAGCGATTTGGGGATTTTAGGGTTAGTTTTGCGATGATATCAGATACCAGCTATCAGGACTATATGAAGCTTTGTGACCCGCCAAAAGAAATAACCTATAACGATATAGAGATTAAACCAACCACTATTGATCTATCTTCTCAGACGGATAATCAAACCGTTCAGGTAGCTCAGCCAGAAGATCAGGTAAAATTAATTTCGGCTACATTGTCTCAAGTACGGGCAGACGACATGCTTGCTTATTTAGTTAAGCAAGCCTACCAGCTCAAAGCATCTGACATACATCTAGAAACCGCCAAAGAGAAAGCTCGGATTAGATTTAGAGTTGACGGAGTACTTCATCCAATCGCTGAGTTATCAGCCGATACTTACAGATTACTTTTTGGCTCAATAGCCAGTGCTGCCAATATTTCTACGGTCTCGGATGACGCTCAGACAGGACATATCGAGAGAGTCTATAGGCTGGCTGATAATTCGGAGGTAACGGTTAACGTTCGTGTAGAAACTGTGCCGACTGTTCATGGACAGGATGGCGTACTAAGGCTATTTAACTTTAATTCTGATTATTTGAGCTTAGATCGGCTGGGAATGGAAGACAAGCAAAGAACAGTTGTTAACGATATACTTAAACATCCTAGTGGACTGGTGCTAATAGTTGGCCCTACTGGCTCGGGCAAGACCACTACGCTTTACAGTATGCTCAATGAGCTTAATAGTCCGGAACGTAAACTTATTAGCTTAGAAGACCCGGTAGAGTACGTTATTGAAGGCGTAACTCAAATACCTGTTAATTCTAGGTCAGAAAAAGAAGGATTCGCCGAAAAATTAAGGGCTGTACTTAGGTTAGATCCTGATATCGTGATGGTGGGTGAAATTAGAGATCTGGATACGGCTAAGACGGCTTTGCAAGCATCGTTGACCGGACACCTAGTGCTTAGCACCTATCATGCCAGCTCGGCCGCCGCCGCCTTAACGCGCATGTTGGAAGCAATTGGCGAAAATCCGTTATTTATAAATTCAATTAGACTAATCACCTCACAGCGACTAGTGAGACGGCTCGACGACAATACCAAGCAATCTTATAATCCAGATTTAGCAACACTTGAATATATCCAAAAAGTCTTAGCTAAATTACCAGAAAATTATAATCGTCCTGAACTTAAC
>JALYQY010000069.1 GCA_030855585.1 bacterium
TTGCAGAGAAGGGCGAGAAAGGCGAAACTTTTGTTGCACATCTTGAGCTCAAAATGATTGCTGATGTTGGTTTGGTGGGTCTGCCAAATGCCGGCAAATCTACACTGCTTAGCATCATTAGCAATGCTCGGCCTGAAATTGCCAATTATCCTTTTACGACACTTGTACCAAATCTTGGCGTAGTTGATATCGACAAAGAATCTACCTTATTGATAGCTGATATTCCTGGTCTTATAGAAGGCGCCAGTGAAGGCAAGGGACTTGGCGATGAATTTTTGCGTCATGTAGAGCGCACTAAGCTGTTAGTACATCTAATTGATATTTATAATGATTCTATAGCAGATTCTTATCTAACAATTCAGAAGGAGCTAGGCCAGTACAAGACTGACTTGACCAAAAGAACTCAGATTGTTGTCTTAACCAAGATCGAGGGTTTGGATGAAGAAATTGTGCAGGACAAATTATCTGAACTTGTCAAAATTGTACCTAAGAATACGCCGCTGATGGCTATTTCGGCACAGAGCAAGCTCGGAATCAAAGAGTTGCTTTATGCAGTAAAGCGGGAAGTAGAATCAATCCGTTTACAAGAGGCCGAAGAGACCGATCCATCTGACGCCGAGCCAGTTTATAGAATAAATGTAGAAACTCTACCATGGCGTCTAATCAAGCGGGATGATGGTTGGTTGGTAAAAGGTCGCAAGATAGAGCGTTTTGCAGCCAGGACTGATTATGATAACGAAGAAGGTGTCCGCCGTCTGCGCGATATCATGAAAAAAATGGGCATCATGCGTGAATTAGAACGCAAAGGAATCGAACGAGGCGATAAAATAATATTTGGTAATCAAGGTAACATCCAGTACTAACAAAAATATTAGTTAGTTCTTGCTGTAACTAACATAATTTTCCTATCTTAAAACTAGCACCGATTGACTAGAATTATCACAAGTCAAACAGTAATGTTAAACTTGTAATCACTATGAGTAACAGTTTATATTTTTATGATCTTGAGACTAGCGGTATTAATCCTCGTAGTGCCAGAATAATGCAGTTTGCTGGTCAGCGGACAGATATGCAACTTAAGCCAATTGCCGAACCTGATAATTTATTGATTGCCATGACAGATGATGTTTTGCCTGAGCCTGACGCAATCATGATTACTGGTATTACTCCACAAAAAACTCGAGCAGAAGGAATTACCGAAGCAGAATTCTTGAGCTATTTTGCTAATAACATCGCTACCCAAGACACAATTTTTGTTGGCTATAATAATGTACGTTTCGATGATGAATTTATGCGCTTTACGCATTATAGAAATTTTTATGACGCCTATGAATGGTCTTGGAAGGATGGTCGTTCGCGTTGGGATATGCTCGATGTAGTTCGTATGACTCGTGCTTTGCGCCCAGATGGAATTGAATGGCCGTTTGATAGTAATGGCAAACCAAGTAATAGATTAGAGCTGATAACTTCTGTTAATAAGCTCGATCATTTAGATGCTCACGATGCGCTGAGTGATGTACTGGCTACAATAGCAGTGGCTAGGTTGATACAAAATAAACAGCCAAAGTTATTCGAATTTATGCTAAAAATGCGCGACAAAAAGTCGGTAGCTCAGCTTGTATCTAGCGGCCAGCCATTTATGTATGTCAGTGGCAAGTATCCATCGATTTATCAAAAAGCTACGGTAGCTATTCAGCTTGGTGATCATCCCGGAAAACAGGGAGTTTTAGTATATGATTTGCGTCGAAATCCCGAAGAATTTGTGCATTTGTCGCCGGCTGAGTTAGCAGTAAGGTGGCAAGAGCGTAGTGATGATGAAACCCAAAGATTTCCGATTAAAACTCTGCAATTTAACCGTTGTCCAGCTGTAGCGCCGCTTAGTGTTATCGATAAAACTAGCCAGGAACGTATAAAGATTGATATGAAGAACATTTCCTTCAACCAATCAGCATTAAAAAAATATCCAGATTTTTATAATCATCTTGTTGCCGCCCTTAAAATTATGGACAAAAAACGACAGGCAGGTTTATTGGCAAATGAACAAGAAGTAGATGCTCAACTTTACGATGGGTTTTTTGACGACTCAGACAGAACAGCAATGTCGGTAGTTAGAGCTGCCGTAGTAGATGAGATTGCATCATTAGATATTGATTTTAACGACGATCGTTTAAAGGCACTGTTACCACTATACAAAGCCCGAAATTTCCAAAGCACCTTGAGTACAGAAGAAAGAACTGACTGGGAACAATTCCGAGCCCAAAAACTTTTGGGAGGCGGTGAATCAAGTTTGGCGGCGCGTTTTTTTACGCGCTTAAATGAACTATCTCAAAAATCCGAATTGTCGTCCGAGCACGCGTATTTATTACAGGAATTACAATTATACGCCGAAAGTATTTTGCCGTTGCCAGATGCGTAGTTGTTTCTTAAGCATTATAGCCATGAGGCTGGCAAACTTGCGTTGAGCATTGTGATACTGTGTCAATTTAAGCCCCACGAACAAACTGACTATGCCAGTGAATGCAAGCATAACTGCGTAAAATGTAAGTTGAACTGAAGTACCTGGGACATATCCCAAGATAATAAACTGCAGCATATTGGCCACCTCTTTAAAGTATTTAACCTAATTATACTACAAAATTATAGCAAAGTCAACTATCTTTTCATTTTCTTCTTATAAAACGCCGCAATTTTATCGAATCGATCTCGGTTAAACAGAAAAATGAACAAACTACCAGTCATAAGTATGGTAAATGCAGCACTTATAAGTCTATTTGTATTACTAAATAACCCAAAGACGCCGGTAAAAAATAGTATAACTGTAGCCAAATCATAAATGTTTCGCACCCAAGCTTTGTCTGGGAATAGTGTTTTCTTAATTGTTACACCCTTATGTTTGGCAGTTTCTAGCCAGCGTTCTGCCCATTCGTGATTAGCTGCCAGCAAACTTAGCCCCAATAAAAACAAAGGTACACCACCTGGTCCTGGCAGCCATCCAAATAAAACTACACCAATAAAGCAAAGTAGAGCCAGTGCATCAAAAAGTATAATTTTTCCGTACTTTTTAAAAAATATCATAGTAGTTAAAGTATAACATTACACAATTAGACACTGGCTTTTTTACGGATTTTAGGCTATACTCATCTACCGTTCAAGGAGTTTAATTTGGCGGATTTTATAGAAATAAAAGGTGCTAGGGAACATAATCTTAAAAATGTTGATCTAACTATACCTAGGGAAAAATTGGTTGTGATAACCGGACTATCAGGTTCCGGTAAATCTTCTTTGGCATTTGATACTATTTATGCTGAAGGCCAGCGAAGATATGTAGAATCTTTGAGTTCCTATGCCCGTCAGTTTTTGGGAATAATGGAAAAGCCCGATGTAGATCAAATTGATGGTTTGAGTCCAGCAATTTCTATTGATCAAAAATCTACCAGTCGTAATCCTCGCAGTACGGTTGCTACGGTCACCGAAATATACGATTATCTTCGATTACTCTATGCCCGAATTGGCGTGCCCCATTGTCCGATTTGTTCAAAGTCTGTAACTCGTCAGACTACACAAAATATAATTGATCAAATTACTAAATTACCGACAAGCGCCAAACTTATAGTGCTTGCTCCTGTTGTTATTGATAAAAAAGGCGCTTTCGAACATATCCCCGAGCAGTTTATGCGCATGGGTTTTGCCCGTGCCCGCGTTGATAGTGTTATTTATGCATTAGACGAATTCCCGACTTTAGACAAAAATTATAAACACACCATTGAAATAGTTGTTGACCGCTTGGTTAACGATCAAGAAAGCCGTTCTCGTTTGGCCCAAAGTGTTGAACAAGCTTTGGATCTTGCCGATGGCAAACTTATGGTGCATCATGCTGATACAAATCAAGATACAATTTACAGCTTGCAGTTTGCTTGCGTTGACCACCCAGACGTAGTGATACCAGAATTAGAGCCGCGTACATTTAGTTTTAACTCACCGCATGGCGCTTGCCCGGTCTGTACAGGGCTAGGTAACCGTTTAGAGGTAGATCCAGAGCTTGTAATACCAAATGGCAAGTTAACTATTGCCGAAGGTGCAATAAGGCCGTTTAATCGCATTAATATTGACGCTTGGTATACGAAAAAAATGCAAGCAGTTGCCGATAACTATGGCTTTTCTTTGCATGTACCTACGGGCGAACTTAAGCCAGATCACCTTCAAAAATTACTATATGGCACGGGCAATCAAACTTATAGAGTATCGTTGGGCATTGGCCGTAGTTTTATGACGACTTATGAGGGCGTTATACCTAACCTTGAGCGCCGCCATAAAGAAACCGAAAGCGACTTTATCCGTCGTGATATAGAGCGCTTTATGCAAGAGCGGCCGTGCGCAGTTTGTAAAGGCCGGCGTTTAAAGCCCGAAGTTTTGGCAGTGACAGTTTCAGATTTATCGATAATGGACATCTGTGAATTATCAATCGATGATGCCGTTGAATTGTTTAAAACAATTAAACTTAACGACAAAGAAAAACACATTGCCGAACAAGTTTTTAAGGAAATATCTGCTCGGCTAAAGTTCATGCAAGACGTCGGGCTAAATTATTTGAATTTAGCCCGCAGCGCTGTCAGTCTTAGTGGCGGTGAAGCCCAGCGTATTAGATTGGCCACCCAAATTGGCTCCGGTTTGATGGGGGTACTATATGTACTTGATGAACCTTCTATTGGCTTGCACCAGCGCGACAACGAACGACTTATTAAAACCCTTAAACACTTACGTGATCTAGGCAATTCGGTTATTGTAGTTGAACATGACGAAGATACTATTAGAACTGCAGATTATTTGGTTGATATTGGACCTGGCGCCGGCGTACACGGCGGTAATATAGTTGCCACAGGCTTGCCGGCAGAGGTTGAAAAAGTAAAAAGTAGTATTACGGGGCAATTTTTACGAGGTGACCAAAAAATTTCAGTTCCAAAAAAGCGCCGCAAGGGCAATGGTAAAACAATTAATATAATAGGTGCGCGTGAAAATAATCTTAAAAATGTAAATGTTGAAATTCCATTAGGCGAGTTGGTAGTTGTAAGTGGCGTTAGTGGGTCCGGAAAATCAAGCCTAATTAACGATATCTTAGCCAAAGAACTTCAAGCCAGATTAATGCGGGCGAATTTAGTGCCAGGCAAGCACGACGATATTGAGGGTATTAAAGAATTAGATAAAGTAATTGTAATTGATCAATCACCTATCGGTCGTACGCCTAGGTCAAATCCAGCAACTTACACAGGTTTGTTTACGCCTATAAGGGAATTGTTTGCAAGTACCCCGGAGGCAAAGATTCGCGGCTATAAAGCTGGTAGGTTTAGTTTTAATGTCAAAGGCGGTAGATGCGAAAATTGTTCTGGAGATGGAATCATTAAGATAGAAATGCACTTCTTACCAGATGTTTATGTGGCGTGTGAAGTATGTCATGGCAAACGATACAATCGTGAAGCCTTAGAGATTCATTTTAAGGGCAAAACTATAAGTGATGTTTTGGAATTGACTGTCGAACAGGCCTTGGGCTTTTTTGAAAATATGCCATCGATTGCCCGCAAGCTGCAAACTCTAGTTGATGTCGGCCTAGGCTATATTGGCTTGGGCCAGCCTGCAACTACCTTAAGCGGCGGAGAAGCGCAGCGCATCAAACTAGCCACAGAACTTAGTCGCCGTGCCACAGGCCGGACATTATATATATTAGACGAGCCAACCACTGGACTGCACATGGCCGATGTCAAAAAACTTTTAGAAGTACTGCACGCACTGGTGGATACTGGTAATTCGATGGTAATTATCGAGCATAATCTTGATGTGATAAAATCTGCCGATTGGTTGATTGATATGGGTCCTGAGGGCGGAGATAAGGGCGGATCTATAGTTGCTGTTGGCACTCCAGAGACTATTGCAAAAGTTCAAAGTAGTTATACTGGCCAGTTTTTAAAACGGATGCTGTAACATTGAAACATGACTTACCTCGACTTGAGCTAGATTCGTTAAGCGAATTCGAGCGCCACGAGGTATGGGCTATTTGCGAGACTATAATTGCATTAGAGCTTGAACCATCTCCTATTATGCGCGCACAGATAAGACCTGGACCAGCAATATTTACTGTTAATCAGGTTGTAAAACGTGACATATCTCGAATGTCAACAGATCCTCTTGAAATACTGTTTCAGCTAGGCGCTAGTCCTGAGGAAATCCAAGAAGCATATATTAGTCGTTACGAGGATAGAATATATTAGCTAATTTTTTTATTTAGAAAAACTCGACTGAGCCAATCTTTTAATCCAGCTGCAAGTTTTTGGCGAGTGGATTTATCCTTAAGGATATGCGCGAACGCTAATAACAAGCTAACAATAACAACTCCGACGATAACTATTTCAATATATTTGTCCAAACCTGGTATACGATTGCCAACAAAATAGCCTAGCAGGGGCATGCCGCCACCCCAGAGAATTCCACCAATGACATTAAAGGCAAAAAATCGCTTACGCGTCATGTTGCTGGCCCCGGCTACAACAGGAGCAAAGGTTCTGACAATTGGTACAAATCTAGCTATGATAATAGTTTTTCCGCCGTGTTTTTCGTAAAAACTTTCAGCTTTTTCTAAATATTCCTGTCTGAATAAAATTCCGTCTTTCTTCTTGAAGATCCGTGGTCCTGCCCTACGGCCAATGCTGTAGCCAACATTGTCGCCAATTACGGCCGCCGCAATTACGGCAATTATTAATGCAGTCAAAGATATTTGGCCCTGCGATGCGGCTAGTCCGGCGCCAAATAATAGTGTATCTCCGGGCAAGAAAAAACCGATCAATAAGCCGGATTCTGCAAACACAATTAATGCGACAATCAACACGCCGCCAGCTTTGATTATGTGCTCAATATCAAACATCAGTAGACATCTTACACTGTCACTGCCCAAGTCGTCCAATTATCTGCTATAATAAGACTACTAATTTAAGAGGTAATTACATGAGCAGCGATATAATCACGCTGAAACTGACCGTAAGATCAGAACACGGCAAAGCCGTAAAAGCACTTCGACGTACGGGTTTTGTGCCAGCTAATATTTATGAGCGCGGTAAAGAATCCCAGTCGGTGAGCGCACCATTTATTGAACTAACAAAAGTTTACAGACAGGCTGGCAAGCACCATCCTGTAGAACTAGTTTTGGATGGCAAGACGCACCTAGCGATGATAAAAGAAGTAGATCTTGATCCAATTAAAAATACACTTAGACATGTTGGATTTCATGCTGTCAATAAAAACGAGACAGTAGAAGCAGAAGTGCCTATAAAAATTCAAGGTGAAGTTCCTGCCGAACGACTAAGTTTGATGGTCTTGCAAAACCTGGATACTGTAATGGTAGAAGCCATTCCAGCCAACTTGCCGAACGAACTATTTGTTGACGGAACAAAGCTTGCTGAAGTTGGCGACAAAATATTAGTATCTGATATCAAGGTTCCAAAAGATGTCGTAATTACATCCGATCCGGAAACTATGGTTTTCTCAGTTGATATGCCTAAGGATCAGATTGCAGCAGCAGATGCAGCGCTTGAAGAAAACGCTCCTGTTAGCGATGTAGAACCCGAAGAAGGTGCAGTAGATACCGAAGCAACTGACTCACAAGAAAAAACCGAATAAACATATAAAATAAAAAAGCTGCAGCGATTTTACTGCAGCTTTTTTTATTCCTCCAAGAATCCGCCTGATTGACGGTCCCACATGCTGGCGTATCTGCCTTTAAGCTGTATCAATTCTTTATGACTGCCTTGCTCGACTATTTTTCCGTCGTCCATTACTACGATCCTATCCATTCTCTGGATAGTGCTTAACCTGTGAGCTATTACTATCGCCGTGCGACCTTCCATAAGTTTCCACAGGGCATCTTGTATCAAAGCTTCACTTTCTGAGTCTAACGCGCTAGTAGCTTCGTCTAAAACTAGTATTGGAGCGTTCTTTAACATTGCACGAGCAATTGCAACACGTTGGCGTTGTCCGCCAGAAAGTTTAATGCCGCGTTCTCCGACCATTGTTTCATAACCTTGGGGCAATTTATCAATAAACTCGGCGGCATTGGCTTGTTTGGACACTGCTCTAATGACTTCATCCGATGCATCTGGGTCAGCGTAGCTAATGTTCTCGGCTAGTGTTCGGTGGAACAACATCGGTTCTTGAGGCACATAGGCTATTGCTTGGCGTAAGTCATCTTGAGTAACCGAGGCAATATTTTGGCCGTCTATTTTTATACTCCCACTGTCAATATCCGAAAATCTTAGCAGCAGCCTAGTAAAAGTAGATTTGCCCGAACCAGAATGTCCTACCAGTCCTACTTTTTCACCAGGTTTTATACGTATACTTAATTTTTTGAATATTGCATCATCTGTTCCTTTATGTGCGAAGGTAACTTTATCAAATATGATCGATCCTCTTATGAATCGTGCTTTCTCGGGAGTACTAGGGTCTTGTATTTCGGCCGGCTTGTCCAAGATTTCTATCATATCCGATGCATCGCCAATGGCGCGGTTGTAATTACGAAGCGCTTGATTACTAAATTGAAACAACTGCATCACAATGCTTGCCGTATAGTTAAAAATCAAAAAAACAGTAGCGATGTTGGCGCCAAAAGTTACAACACTCATTATGGCTAATATCAGGGTACCTGTCGTGATTATGTTTGTCATAGCAGTAAATGAGATCATTTGCTTTTGGTGCGATCTCATAAGATTTAGCAATTTGTCATGAGTAGTATTTGTTATGCGCCCATAGGTTTTTGACTCAAATTTGCTCCTGGCAAAACTTTTTACGGCCATAGCATTTGTAATTACATCAGCTAAGTAGCCGGTTTGCTTGCTCTCGGCAATGGCGTGCTCGCTAGCTTTTTTGCGTACAGGGGATGATACTTTGTACGACACAAAAATATATATCACTGTGAACATGAGCAAACTTACCGAAAAAATCGGAGACCTAGGCATCAAGATAACCGCAGCTGCAACCACATTGCTAGCCAAAGTCATTACGCTAAATATGGTTGTATCAGCAATTCTTATGTAGCTAGTAAGTAATTTATTGTTTTGCGATACTAAAGATCCGCCGAAATGATTAGCATGAAAGTCTGAACTTTGATCCATTAAGTGATCGAACACTTTTTGGGCTAAATCTCGTAAAACTCGGCCTTCTAGCTTCCAGACTGTATAATCAACGATCCGCCATACTATTAAACTCGCAAATAATAATGTGCCAGCGTAAATAATTATCTCGTTACTAAAGCTTTGCCAAGGTTGGTTTGGGGCGAAATCTTGACGGCTAAGACGATCTAGTACGCGGGCCAATATAAGCGGCGGCAGTACGTTATTAATAATAGTAGCCATAGGCACGCCAAATCCAATTACCGTAAGTGGTAATTTGTACTTGCGAGCGGCTTCCCAATAAAAGGACACAACTCTTTTTACATTTTGCTTTTTCCGGACCATGATAGGGCAGTCTCCTTAGACTACAAAAATTTAAATATAATTTTTAAAGTTTTTTATTTTTGTGCCCCAGTTTTTTGCCGCCTCTTTAGTAATAAAAATGTACACTCAAGTATACATTAACCATATGCGCGTGACAAGGGGTGGCTAATATTTTATACTAATAGATTGATGGAAAAGATAATACTCTATTACAAATTTGTTCCAATAGCAGATCCAGAAACGGTTATGCACTGGCAGCGTGCTCTGTGCGAAAAACTGGGCCTAAAAGGCCGTATACTTATAAGCCCTCATGGTATTAATGGCACGCTTGGCGGTGATATTAAAAATCTCAAATATTACACCCGCGAAATGAAATCACACAGCAGCTTTGATAATATTACTTTTAAGTGGAGCGATGGAACCAAAGAGCATTTTCCAAAATTAAAGGTCAAAGTAAAAGACGAAATAGTAGCATTTGAGGCGGCAGACGAAATTAGAGTAGATAATAAGGGTTTAGTCGGTGGTGGCAAACATATAAAACCAGCAGCTCTTCATAAGTTAATGCAAGAGCGGGGAAACGAAGTTATTTTTTATGACGGTAGAAATATGTACGAAGCCCAAATCGGCAGATTCAAAAACACAATTATTCCTAACGTTAGGACAAGCCGTGATTTTATCAATGATATAGAAACTGGTGAAATTAGTAAGTACAAAGATAGGCCGATTGTAACCTATTGTACTGGCGGAATTCGTTGCGAAATACTTAGTGTGCTTATGCGCAATCGAGGTTATAAGGAAGTTTATCAACTAGACGGCGGCATTGTAAAATACGGTGAAAAATACGGCGACCAAGGTTATTGGGAAGGCAAATTATTTGTGTTTGATAATCGCATGGCCGTAGGATTTTCTAGTGAATCCGCAGACATTGCCAGTTGCGAAAAATGCGGCAATAAAACAAGCAATCAGATAAACTCCACCAATATCCGCCGTCGTTTACATGTAGTATGCGAAACTTGCACTCCAGCAACTATAGGAGTTTAGGCATATGTCAGATGCTTTACAGGCAAAGCTTGCCGATTTACCTAAAAGCCCTGGGGTGTATTTTCATAAAAACACGGCTGGTGAGATTATCTACGTGGGTAAGGCTGCAGTTCTACGTAATAGAGTAAGGCAGTATTTTCAAGCAAGTCGCAACCGCGATCCAAAAACCGAAGCATTAGTGTTAGAGATTAACGATGTCGATTGGATAGAGGTACAGAGCGAAATTGAGGCGTTATTTTTAGAGGCTGAAATGATTAGGCGCTATATGCCTCGCTACAATATATTGCTTCGGGATGATAAGTCCAACCTATACGTTCGCATCGACATGAAAAACCAATACCCAACAGTTACATATGTGCGGCAGCCGATGGATGACGGGGCTAACTATTTAGGTCCATATTTGAGTGGTTTTAGTGTCCGTCGTGCGTTAAAGTATTTACGTAAAATATTTCCTTATTCTACTCATGCAATTTTGCCTAAACGGGCTTGCTTGCAATATCACTTGGGTCTTTGTCCGGGCCCAGAAACAGGACAGCTCGACAGTGCCACCTACAAGGCAAACCTCAAAAAATTAGTAATGTATTTAAAGGGCGAACGTGTTCAGCTAGCTAATCAACTAGAACGTGATATGCAGTTAGCTGCTAAAAATCAGCAGTTTGAACTGGCCGCAACTATTAGAAACCAG